>DASWMZ010000095.1:0-2511 GCA_036399495.1 Pedobacter sp. | reverse complement strand
ACAACACAGGATACAACTCAGCCTCAGGCATTAGTGGCCAAACGGGCAACGCCCCTACGCACAAGTATGAAAAGGCAGGTGCTTATACAGTGAAAGTGGACCTTGCCTTTGAACCCCTCAATGACTGTGCTGTTGCCAGAGAAGTGAAAGGCATTACAGCAAAACATGAGGTAGAGAATTGCGATCCACCATGTGCCATTTTCAAGCCAGAGCCGGGAAAGAAATACCTAATCTCTGGTTGGGCGTCGGAAGAAAGAATCACGCCAGATGCCACACCTGTATTGACTTACACCAATGCAAAATTGATTGTAACTTTTATGACCATAAGTGGCAATGTGGTAGAGAAATTTGAATTCTCGGCCGATCCTAACACACCTATCATAGATGGCTGGCAAAAGATAGAGGGTGTACTTACTGCGCCACAACTATTTTCGAAAGTATCTATACAACTGGCACCATCTGTTGCAGACAACAATGTAAACATCTACTACGACGACATACGTTTCCATCCTTTCGATGCAAACATGAAGTCAAGCGTATACGACCCACAGTCACTAAGATTGATGGCCGAGTTAGATGAGAACAACTATGCTACTTTTTATGAGTATGACAAAGAAGGCAAGTTAATCAGAATAAAGAAAGAGACAGAGAGAGGAGTGAAGACGGTGAAAGAGTTTAGAGACAATATGTATAAAGTAGAGCCAAATTAAAATTGCTTACCATCTTTGTCATCGTAAGTTTACTTCGTTAATTTTTAACAAACACAAACCAAATATTATTTTGTACTTGGTTTTAGCAAAGTGGAGGATAAAGACTTTCTTTGTCATTAGTCGAAAAGACTCTTCAGGATGTTGGTCCCCTCCACTTTTCTTATTTTAAACTTGAACAGTTCATTAGGCCAAGAGCCTGGTTTTACGATTGATAAGTTGGAATAAGTTTGCTTTAGTATTAAAACAGAAAATAATTTAAGTAAATGGTTGTAGGAATTGATTGCTCGAAAGACACCCTGGATGTGGCCTATGTTGATGGTAACAAGACAAAATTCATTGGAAAATTCGCTAACGATCAGAAGGGTTTTGTAAAATTGAAAAGGTCAATTGCTGAGAGTGATCTAATAGTAATGGAAGCTACAGGCCCTTACTATATGCAGCTAGCTTTCTTTTTAGTTGAGCAGCGATTTCCTGTTTCAGTAGTAAACCCCTTAGTGATAAAGCGATTTTGTCAAATGAAATTAGTAAGGGCTAAAACTGACAAAAAAGACGCTACAATGATTGCCAGATATGGTCAAACAGAAAAACCGGCCTTATGGATTCCACCTAGTGCTCTGATACTACAAATTCAGCAATTAGAAACTTATCTTGACGGTCTTAAAAAAAGGCGAACCATGGTAAGTAATCAACTTCATTCTTTCAAGCACACTCAAGGGGTTACCGATGAACTTCGGAAAGACCTAGAAGATGAAATTGCTGCCTACGACAAGAGAATTGCTAAGAAAGAAAAAGAGATTGATATTTTATTGGAAAAGGAGCATAAGAAGCTGGTCAAAGATCTGGAAAGTATACCTGGAATAGGTCCCAGATCATCAAGTCTTTTAACTATTACTACCAACGGCTTTAAAGACTTTGAATCTCATAAGCAGGTGATATCATACTATGGACTTGCGCCAAGGAAATTTGAGTCTGGAACAAGTGTGAAAGGCAAATCAAGTATATGCAAAATGGGAATGTCAGGGGTCAGAAAAGTGCTATACATGGCAGCGCAGTCGGCAATTGTCTACAATAAAACCTGTAAGGATTTATACCGCCGATTAAGAGCCAAAGGCAAGCCTCATAAAGTGGCAAAAATTGCTGTAGTTAACAAATTAATCAAACAAGCATTTGCAATAGCCAAAAGTGGATTAGCATACAATGAAGATTTTAGGCTAACCTAAAAGTAAGCTATGTTTTAGACACCGTTAGAATATTAAATAAGGAAAGAATAACTAACTTTGAGTGTGTCAGGTGAAGCGGAAACAGGCTCTGGTGGAGATCAACCTGCAAGGAATAGCCTGACTGACTGGAATGGTCGAAAGGTTGGAATAAAGCCCAACCTTTCAATAAATCATTCCGGGAATTATGCCTAAAAAACTCAATGTTAGATAGAGAAGAAAATTTTTAGATATAGACCGAGGTCAAAATTTTATTTGGAAATTTTAGTTAAAAAGTTTGGAGTTAGACACAGTTCATCCAGAAGGGACCTCGTTGCTTAAAGAGCAAAATAAAAAATTAGCAGAAGGCCTTATGGAAGGCCAACAGAACAATTAATTTATGAGCAGTAACGCGTCTAGTCAGACAATAATCTGTCGGACTGCAGAGTGACGTTTTTAATGATGGGGACTTCATTTGTCATGTCTTAGGTAACAGTCTTTGAATTGAAGAAGCTTCCCCATCCTTGTCATCCAGAAAGGACCCGTTGATTGAAGGAACGAAAGCAAAAGTAAAAGTTAGCAAAAGGCCTAATAGAAAACTTACA
>DASWMZ010000094.1:0-2272 GCA_036399495.1 Pedobacter sp. | reverse complement strand
AAAAGAGTAATGACGGATGCGTAAAGAAAGAAAACGAGCAAAGGCTTCCAGGCAAAACGAAGTATAAAGCTTGGTGAGAGATTACGTGCTGTGTACATGGTTTAATAGCTATAGCGTAGACGCCTAAAAATGTTTTGTCTTTTGTTGGAAAAGTGACGAAATCAATAAACATGGATAGGCTAACTTATACAATCGAGGAGATAAAATAATTATGCCTGATAGAAAGCAAAGCAGAATGAAGGAGATAGAAATGAATTAAGGAACAGTTTGCACTTCTTGCCTCCTTCGGTTTACTGTAACTTTTTTGATTTTTTGGCAACCGGGAACCCTTCCTGTGAAAAGGACAAGACAAGAATAGCTGATAATAATATTGAGTTGAACTAAGTTCCTAATTTAGAAACGTGAATAACGAGCGGCAAGTAAGATACCTTTTGAATTGCATTGTGTTTAGTGCTTACATAATTATCCTGGTGTACCTCGTCATCTTCAAAGGCCCAATTATATTTAAAGTAGTCTCCCCGATCGACTATACCCTTAACGAAATGAATCAGGACCAACCTGGTCCAAGGAGCTATAACCTCATTCCGTTACGTACAATTAAAAGCTATTATAAAGAGGAATTCTATTTCCTCTCAAGCAGCCTTGTTTCAAATGTGTTTGGAAATGTCATTTTATTCATGCCCTTCGGTTTTTTATATCCTTTGGTATTCCGGAAAGCCACTTCTTTTCAACGGGTGGTTTTAGCTACTGTTATTTTAAGCTTAGGTTTTGAACTTATACAGGTTGTCACAAACACCGGGTTTTGTGATATTGATGATTTTATGCTGAATACAATTGGTGGGATGATTGGCTATGCATTTTATGCCTTTTTATATAAGTGGTAGAGCAGGTTAGTCGATGTAAGCAAACCATAATAGGATCTTCGATAGACTTCTTCACATAAAGAATCTCATTCACGCAGATAAAGAAGACAAACAACATTTACGTAAGACAAGCATCACTTCACGCAGTATCAATAACTATTGCTGAAGCGTGGCAGCAAAATACCAGCACGGATGGTTAAGCGTTTAAGCCGGTACGCCTGGTCCACACCTGAACCTCCCTCTTGAATATTTTGGTCATTATAGAAATTCATTCCCGCCACACCAATTGCTATAAAAGGCCGCAGTGCGCCTTCGGTCGGAAATCTTGCTCCAACACCGCCAAACCAACTAAGCCCACCGGTAAGAACGTTTTGTGCTCTGCCTCCAAACCCGGTTTCCTTATAAAAGAGCTTACCGCCTTCCAGCAGTGCAAAAATTGCAGTTGTTTCTTCGCCACTAAAAGGAAAAATAGTTGCACGAAGAGACACCGGAACAACCACGTTTTTAAGGAATGGAGTAATTTTTATAGCACCTCCTGAAACACCAAGAAAAAGTTTTTCAGAAAGGCCGATGTTCCCGCTAAGAGCAAGGCCGTAGGAATTATTGTCAAATCCTTTGGAAAGCCCAAGGCCTGCCTCAGCAGAGTAATAGGTGTTCGATTGAGCTAATGAGAGCAAAGGAAACAGTAAGCCCAAAAAGAAGAGTGATTTCATAAGTTAGCAACTCAATTCCAAAGATATAGATATGTGATAAAAATCAAATGAAAAAGAAATATTTCTTCCAGGATTGTTTAAGAATTAATGCACCCGCTTTATAGTAAGCATGAGTGTTTAAACATAAATTGAACGGTAACAAAGAAATAAGGAATCACTATCAAGAAATAAAAACCCGTTTAAATGTTTGTCATAAGGAAGAGGAAAAACAATCTTGAGCAGACGTTTAAACGGGCAATTAGAAAGTCAGAAATAATTGTACTTGAATTATTATAGCTTGTTGTAGTAGCCTCGCCGCGAATCGAACGCGGATCCAGGGCTTCGGAGACCCTTATACTATCCATTGTACTACGAGGCCGGAATGCATCAGCTTTATTTGATCAACCCATGAGCATTTGTGGCAAAGATCTTTACGGCAATGGCGAGCAATATTACGCCAAAAAATTTGCGTACAGCAATCAATCCGGCTGGACCTAAAACTCTTTCAATAACCCGGAGAGATTTTAACACGAGAAAAATAAAAAGCAGATTGGTTAGTATCCCAAAAAGCATAACAGATTGGGTATAGTTTGCCTTAAGTGATATAATCGTGGTCAGTGTACCGGAACCAGCAATTAGTGGAAATGCAATGGGCACTACGGTTGCAGAACGCATATCACTTTCACTTTTGAATAATTCTAGCCCCAGAACCATTTC
>DASWMZ010000093.1:0-13424 GCA_036399495.1 Pedobacter sp. | reverse complement strand
GGCAGCTATGGCACCAGTACTCTCCTCTTTCATGTAATTATTGGTAATGAACCCGCTTTTACCTGAAGCTAATTCATCTTCGGTAAAACCGTTATCCCGCAGATCTTTAAGCTCATCCAACATCACCTGAGCAGCTTCTTTGGGACTGGTGGTGCTGACATAAAGTATTGCATTAGGCATCAAACGATTAACCGTATGGGCGTACGGAGCGTAAGATAAATTGCGTTTTGTCCTTATCTCTCTGAATAAGCGATTGCTTAAAGCAGAAATCGCAAGGCGATAAGGCAAATAATCAGAACTTGATACCGAAGGTGCTTCGATACTTCCGGTAATATAATTTGTGGCTAACGCTCTGTCTTCGACTAATAACTTAACAGGGGCGGTAGGCATCGAATAAACTTTTGGTACATATTTTCTAGCCGGTAAGGAGGCAAACGAGGCTGTTATCCTTTTTATCACCTCTGCTTTTGAAATCTTTCCTACCACCACAATAAACATCCGATTTTTGTTAAGTAACTGATTAAAGTAGTAATCTTTGATATCTCTAGAAGTAAGCTTCATGATCGTTGCTTCCTCACCTTCCGGATGTACAGCATACGGTGTTCCGCTAAAAGCATTCTGTATCGTAAGCTGATCAATACGGTCGTCGGGATCTGATTCTGATTGTTTGATACCTGACACCAGCTTTTCTTTCAGCATGTCAACTTCTCTTGCCTCAAAAACAGGATTCACGACTGCCTCGGCAAACAAATCCCAGCCTTGATTAAAAAACCTGGATATGCAATTCATGCTAATATTACCGCTATCAAATCCTGAAGAACCGGCTACTTCAACCCCATAAGAATCTTCCCTATCTTTAAAAGCATCTTTTGTGTATTTTTTTGTTCCACATTCTGTAGCAGCTTCCAATGCAAGATTTTCTATTCCGGCTTTGTCGGCCGAATAATTCGCCACCCCGCCTTTGTAGTACATAGTCACACTAATAACCTCCTTTTGGGTTGGCTTCATAATCACCTTAATGCCCGCCACTGTAAAGGAAGTGGCTTTGGACTGTGCCAAAGCACCAAGCGTAATGAATAGAAAGAATATATTGATCGTAATACGTTTCATGATTTTATTAAAAATTATTTAAAGAACTCTTCAGGCTTTAGTTGGGCTTTTTGCTCTGCACTAATTAACATGCCTGCTGCATAAGGTTTGTTTTTGATGTACTTCCTAACATACTGCTGCAAATCCGCACGATTTACTTTTCGCAAACTCTCGATATATGTTGTGAGATAATCGATGGAAGCAGAAGCCCACCAAAATGAAATAGTATGAGTAAAATCCGATGTAATCTCCTCGCTTTTCACTTGAGTAATCTCTAACATCCGTTTTGCAGTTTCGATTTGTTCATCGGTAAGATAATTGTCTGTGTCCCATAATGCTACCTGCCGTTTTACTTCTTCAGTGCATTCTTTAATCTTGGAAGGATTTGGGACAACAAAAACGCTAATAGGCCCGGTGTGTTTCTGAGTTAGATAGCCAATGTTTACCTGTAAGGCCAAACCGGCGTCTATTAGTGCTTTACTAAACTTAGATGAGTTTTGATTAATGATAAAAGAAAACACATCTGCCGCATAGGTTGCCGGAAGGTCATTTCTGGTATCTGGCCCTTGCCAGTTGATCATGATAAATGGCACTTTCGATAAATCAGATTCTACGATGAAATGCTCCGTTTTGGTAAGGGGTTTAAATTCTGGCACCGGCCAGCGTTTGGCCGGGTCAAAACCTGCAGGTTTCCAATCCTGAAAAATCGCTTCAGTTTGTTTAAAAACTTCTTCGTGTTTTACATCACCGGCTATCGTCAGCAAAGAATTGTCAGGCCAATAATATTTATTCTTAATGGTATCCATTTTCGCTGGAGTAGCAGACCGAATGATTTCATGGTCGCCAATAACATTTTTTCTGCTGTAAAGATCGCCCCAAAGCTTTCTGTTCATCTCATCAAAAAGGGCAAAATATGGATTAGACTCGTTACGCTGGAATTCACCATCAACTACAATATTCTCCTTTTGCATTTCCTCTTTGTCAAACTTGGGATACCGTATGGCAGAATTCATAAATTCTAATCCGGATTGCAGGTTGAATTTGGGAAGTGTGAAATAATAATTTACAAGCTCCTGAGATGTAGTGCCATTAAAGTTTATACCTAGTTCGCTTACGCGATTAAGAAAGTCTTCTTGCGTAGGATAATCTTTATTCGCTTTAAAAAACATGTGCTCATACAAATGGCTAAGCCCGTTATATTGCGGAGGTTCGGTATAAGACCCATTTTTAACAGCAATTTCAATTGTTGCCAAGGGCACGCTATTATCTTCAAGCACCAGAACATCTAAGCCGTTAGACAACTTCTTAAAAAACATATTAGGGGGTAGCTTGACTTTAGGCTCGGTTTGAGCCTGTACAGTGTTAAGGATTATGAAGCTGCAAATAGCAACATATAAAAGTTTCTTAGTCATAGAGTGGTATTGAATAGGAGTAAATATATCAGAAAAATGAAAAACATCTTTCTCGTTTTGATTTTATAACAATAAAAGTACTTATGAAGCTAAACGAAGATTTGCTAAAAATATTAAGTAAGACTTATGAAAAGTCAACATTAATAAATACTGTTTATAAAGGAAATGATATTTCGTTTAAAACGGACGCTGATGGAAACGCAATACTATTGTTTTTTGGCAAAAGGCAACCTGATGGAACGATTAAAGGCGAACGTTATGCAAGAACTTTGAAACGTGATCGGGAAGGTAACATTATAAAAGACCACTGGGAGCTAAAAGGAAAAGCTACTTAGAAAAAACTAATAATAAGACACAGCTGTTAGCACTAAAACTTATTATGCCCGCTAAATCTGTAATTGCCTGTTGTCATACCATCTTATCAAAAGATTTAACAATTGCTTTTGTTGAAAGCGCTAGTACCGGACGATTAATTTATGATTTTACATCTGTACCAGATTGCGGTCAGATTGTAAAAGGAAGTATTGTATGTTATGACCGTAGCGTTAAAGAAACTTTGCTAAAGGTTCCTTCACAGGTTATAGATAAATATTCAGCAGAATCTCCAGAAGTAACTCAACTGTTAGCGGAAGGTTTGCTTGAGCTTATACCTGCCGACATAATTGTCGCAGTAACAGGATTAGCCTCACCTGGCGGAAGTGAAACTGAAGATAAACCTGTGGGAACGATGTATATTCACGGAATTATCCAAGGACGTGCCTGGAAAAGCTCATTATTGTTTGAAGGAAGTCCGGATGAAATAATTGCCCAAACGATTGAAGCGATAGCTGCAATGTTATTAGACGAGTTAACGTAAAGGATAATAGAAAGACACTTACCGGATTTAAAAATCCTAATAAGGTACTAAGTCTGCTAGTTCGGTATTAGTTAAAGATTTTAAGAATGGGGAGTAATTAAGCTTTTACTCCCTTAGACTTGTTAGCGTATTTAACGCCAGTATCAACTTTATTCACTTCAAACCAGCCATTATGTGCAGTATAAGACGACACAGGCGCAGTTCTGATAGAATCAGATGGAGTAAATTTCATTAAATTTTCGAGGGCTGGATTGTAATTTCTCATAGCGTTATAATTTGATGTCAGTTGCCCGACGCTTCAACTATGTCAAGAACCGTTCCGAATATTAATCAGATAGCTATATTTCTGCCAATCAGATCAAAAAAATATAATGGGTTTTCCTCATTTGCTTTGAAAATCTGATTTAAATTATTTAAAATCAGATTTTCAATTTTCCGCGAACTTGTTTCAAAAGCTTGAGAACTGGGATCAAGCTGTTAGATGTATCTGAAAATAGACAGAGGCTCCAAAAAAGTAGACAGCATTCGAAATTTGCCTCAGGTCAAAAGTCAGACTTGTATGTTTCCACTCCAAATTTATTTAGAAACTCAATTCCTTCGTCAGAAAGGTACCCTTTAAACTCAGCGTAAGAATTTTTATAAATCACTTTTTTAATACCCGAAGAAAAGATAATTCTGGCACAAGGCAAACACGGAGAGAGAGTCACATACAAAGTTGCTCCTGTTAGTCCCGATCCATTTTTAACTGCATAAAGGATAGCATTTTCTTCAGCGTGCAGCGCAAGCGAACAACCGCCTCTGGCATCGCGTGCGCAACCTGTTTCAGGCCACTCAACATCACAGTTATGCGTTCCTGCGGGTGGCCCATTATATCCGATTGAAATAATTCTGGTGTCTTTAGTAAGTACCGCACCTACTTGTGCCTTAACACAATGAGAGCGTTTGGCCAGATCGGAAGCGAGGTTCATGAAGATACTATCGAAGCTGGGTTTGTCGATCATTATTTAGTAGAGGTAAGCCCAACTTTATGTCCTGATATCGAATAGTAAAGAATATATAAATAGCAAGGGGCCATTACAGCGAAGAATACCCATTGGAAATCATACGCTTCTTTAAAATGTCCGAATATAAGGGGCAGTATCGCGCCACCTGCAATACCCATAATTAAAAAGGCAGAACCTGTTTCTGTAAATTTACCTAAACCGCGGATGGCCATTGGAAAAATAGCTGGCCACATCAAGGCGTTGGCTAAACCAAGTGCAGCAACAAAGGCTACTGAAACATAGCCAGTTGTAACCAAAGCACCTAGGGTGAACAAGATTCCGAGTATTGAGGAGATTTTTAAACTGTTTTCCTGGCTAATATATTTCGGGATTGCAATAATACCGGCGACATAACCAACCAGCATTGCACCCAATGTAAAGGATGTAAAGTACTTGGTTTCATCCAGTGGCAATCCGAAGCTCTTTCCATAAATGCCAATGGCATCTCCTGCCATTACCTCCACTCCTACATATAGAAACAAGCACAACACTCCTAAAAGTAAATGCGGGAATTGTAATGCGCTGGTCTTACCCGACTGCAATGAATTTGCCTCTGGCTGTGCATTCGCTTTTGATGCATCAATATCCGGTAAGCCTGATTTACGGATCCAAATTGCCAATAAAACTAAAGAAACAGCAATGATAATATAAGGAGTGATAACCCGGCCTGCAAGATCGTCAAGCAAAACATCTTTACTTAAAGCATCCGTGGCTGCGTTAATTTTAGTTTCCAGCGAAGTAGCATCTTTCAATACGATAGCACCCAATATTAATGGACTTAATATACCAGCTATCTTATTGCAAATTCCCATAATACTTATCCGCTTTGCGGCACTTTCTATGGGACCAACAATGCTGATATATGGATTAGAAGCCGTTTGTAAGATAGACAACCCGGCGCCTTGAATAAATAATCCTGTTAAGAACAAGGGAAAGCTTCGGAGATTTGCTGCAGGAACAAAGACGATTGCTCCTATTGCCATCACTATTAAACCGAGCGACATGCCGTTTTTCATACCCGTCTTCTTCAAAATCCATGAAGATGGGAGCGCCAGGAAAAAATAGGCCATATAGAACGCAAAGGTTACAAAAAAAGCCTGGGCATCTGTTTCGAGATTACAGGCCAGCTTTAGGAAAGGAATTAGTGTCCCATTTAGCCAGGTTACAAAACCGAATATAAAAAACAGTGCACCGATAATGAGTATGGGCTTCGAGGAGTTTTGCGGTTTGATATCCATAATTTGGTTATTTGTGAGCTAAAGATTTTCCAAGATAAAGTAAAGCCCGTATAAAGCAAAGCTAATACAATGAACTTTTTCATCTGTATATACTTATACTATAGAATGAATGTTTTTATTACAGCAGTATAACTAATTTATAAACCGGGAATTTCCTTTTAATTTGCATATTCGCACAGTTCTGTAAAGAATAATTCATGCTTGAACTAATTATATCGGGTATAGGTTTAGGAATAGTCCTTTCTTTCGTAACCGGGCCTGTCTTCTTTGCACTCATAAAAACGAGCATTGAAAAAGGCTTTCATGCGGGTATGTGGCTTGCGGCCGGGGTGGTTTTAAGCGACATCATTTACATCTTTCTTACCGTTTATGGTTCCTCGTTTATCCAGGTGGAAAACAGTTACAAGGTACCTATCGGGATAGTTGGCAGCGTTATTTTACTTGGGATAGGGCTTTATTATTTTTTCAAAAAGGTAAAGCTTAACCTCGAAAATATTAATTGCCCTAAAAGAAATACGGGTTATTTTTTTAAGGGATTTTTGATGTGCATTTTCAATCCATCAATGTTTTTGTATTGGGTAAGTGTCACCAGTGGTTTTATATCCTTGCATGGCGACCTTAATACGAGGGAAATATTGCCTTTTTTTGGTTCAATACTAATTACCCAATTTAGTATGGATATTGTGAAAGCCTATTATTCCAATAAATTGAGATATCGTATTAAAGAAAAAACGATGATATTGCTAAATCGCGTTGCGGGAGCGTTAATAATTATTTTTGCGCTTAAGCTAATTTACAATTTAGTGTTTACGAATTCAATTATGTAATATGGATAAGATGTATGGGAGGATGATAGAATTTAGGAATAAACTCCATTTTATCATTCATCACTGAAATTATTCATTTACACGTAG
Organism: Pedobacter sp.; assembly: GCA_036399495.1. Classification (GTDB taxonomy): domain Bacteria; phylum Bacteroidota; class Bacteroidia; order Sphingobacteriales; family Sphingobacteriaceae; genus Paradesertivirga. The sequence continues at coordinate 6,872 of DASWMZ010000093.1, read as the reverse complement.
GCCCTTTGGTTCTTCCCTTCTACCCAATTCATATATGACCGGTTTACTACTTTATTTCCACCAGGTGTTGGGTAGTTTCCAGAGAAATACCAATCGCCTAAATGGTTGGGGCAGGCTTTATGAAGATTTTCTAATGTTTGATAAATTACCTGAACTTCGGCTTTTATATCTGGTGGAGAAATGATTTTCGCAATTCTTGCTGAGACCTCTTCATCGGAAAAAGGTGCGTAAATGGCTTTCACATAATTCGGGACTTGCTCTTTATCCAGTGATACAGATGCTTTGCATTTCTCGTAAGTTTCCCAAATCAAGCCTTCACGATCTGTTTCTTTTAATAAAGATATTGCCGCTTCAAAAGCAACAAATTCGCCCATTCTTGACATATCAATTCCATAACAATCCGGGTAACGAATTTGTGGAGCAGATGATACGACCACAATTTTAACTGGACCAAGACGGTCTAGGATTCTAAGTATACTTTGCTTTAAAGTAGTTCCGCGGACAATTGAGTCGTCGATTACCACCAAAGAATCTTTACCTCTGTTGATTAAACCATAGGTTGTGTCATAGATATGAGAAACCATATCCTGTCTGTCAGCATCCTGCGTGATAAAAGTTCGGAGTTTGGCGTCTTTAATGGCGATTTTTTCAACTCTTGGGGCCATGTTCAGCATGTCCTCAAGTTCCTCATCAGAGATTTTGTCGCTACGATTTAAGAGCGTTTCTTTTTGGAACTTATTGACATATTTATATAACCCGTCAACCATTCCATAGAATGCAACTTCTGCAGTATTTGGAATAAAGGATACAACGGTGTTTTTTAGGTCGTTATTAACTGCCTTTAAAATTTGCGGGCATAAAAGCCTGCCTAATTGCTTACGCTCACTATAGATATCGGCATCGCTGCCGCGAGAAAAATAGATCCTTTCAAATGAACAAGATTTTTGGTCCTCCGGTTCACGAAATTGTTCTTCAGAAATATCTCCGTTCTTTTTTACAATTAACGCATGTCCGGGTTTAATTTCCTTGATTGAAGTTATTGGCACATTAAAAGCGGTTTGTATCGCAGGGCGTTCTGAAGTAACTACAACAACTTCATCATCAATGTAATAATATGCCGGACGAATGCCGGATGGATCGCGCATCACAAAGGCATCGCCATGCCCGAAAATTCCTTCGATAGTATATCCTCCGTCCCATGTTTTAGCCGACCGGCGCAGAATTTTTGCTACATCAATATTATCTGCGATAAGCTGACTGATCTCTGCATTACTGCGGCCTTCTTGTTTGTAAGAATCAAAGAGCTCCTGATTTTCAGCATCCAGAAAGTGTCCGATTTTTTCTAAAACTGTTACTGTATCAGCTCTTTCTTTAGGATGCTGACCAAGTTCGTATAACTGCTCGAGTAGTTCGTCAACATTGGTCATGTTGAAATTACCGGCAATTACAAGGTTTCGGCTCATCCAGTTATTCTGACGAAGAAAAGGATGGCAATTTTCTATACTGTTTTTGCCATGGGTTCCATATCTCAAATGGCCCATTAAGACTTCACCGGTAAAACTGATATTTTCCTTCAGCCACTCTGCATTCTGGAATAACTCTGGCGAAGTACTTTGAACATCTGCAAACTTCTTTTGTACATATTCAAAAACCTCCGAAACAGCACTCGAACCCATTGCCCTGTAACGGCTAATGTAGCGGTTACCCGGATTGACATTCAATTTTATCGTGGCAATACCGGCTCCATCTTGTCCCCGGTTATGCTGCTTTTCCATCAACAGATAAAGTTTATTAAGGCCATACAAAGATGTGCCATACTTTTCCTGATAATAAGAGAGGGGTTTTAGAAGTCGGATAAGTGCTATGCCGCACTCATGTTTTATGGATTCACTCATAATGCTAACGAGTATGCAAAACTACAGTATTTAAATCAGAAAGCTTTAAAAGGGAAACGGAAATTTTCCACAATGCTTGCTGAAGGATACGATATTTGCTTCAAAGATTGATATGCCATGAAGGATCGGAGGCACGAAAAAGGCTTAGAGCCATTGCGTTTTAGCGGCTAAATTATATCCGGAAAAATACCCAGCAAGACCAACCCAAAGGTGAGAAACAAAATAATATAGGTAAGGAAATTGGCCTTTGAAGTAATACTTTGATTCTCTTGAGAATCTTTGAGGTAAGCATATAAAGGCACCTTCAGATAGTAAAAAAGTGAAATCAAAGTACTAAGTGCTCCGGCTATTAATAAACCTAACGTTAGTATCGACCCTGATCGGGAATAATACTCGAATGCTGAAGAAAACACAAACAGCTTCGCAACGAAACCTGCGGTTGGAGGCAATCCCGTTAAGGCTACGAGAACAATTACAAAACATACAAACTCGAGCTTCAGGACTTTGCCTAACCCTTTATAATCTCTTATATCAGTTTTTCCCGTTTGAACTTCTATCCGATCGGCAATCATAAAAGCCGCTATATTCATCATAGCATATACGGTGAAATAAAAAACCAGCGTTCTGAAACCGCTTCCTTCGAAGGCAACTACGGCCATTAAAGCAAAACCAGTATGACCGATCGAGGAATACGCGAGCATTCGCTTTATATTATTTTGCCAGATCGCACTGAAATTTCCAACGATCATGGTAGCAATCGCGGCTATAGAAAGTAAGGTTCTAAAATCAAATATTAGGTTATTGCTAGACTGAGAATATAAATCGAAGGGTTCGATGAAACGGATAAGCAAGGCAAAACCGGCAATTTTAGGTGCCGTTGATAAAAAGGCAGTTACGGGTATAGGCGCACCTTCATAAACATCCGGACTCCAAAAGTGAAGCGGGACAAAAGACAACTTAAATCCGATTCCAACCAAAACCATTACGATAGCCAAGGCAACTCCAGGTGAAGAAATTAAGCCTAGGTTTTGCATGAAGGATGGATCACTAATATTGATACTTCCTGTAAAGGCATATAAAAGCGACATTCCATAAAGCATAACCGCCGAACATATGGAACCGAACAAAGCATATTTCATCGCTGCTTCTGTCTGCTTACTATCCGCGGAAGCGTAGCCAACCATTAAATAAGATGCGATGGAAACCATTTCGACAGAAAGGTAAATCATCAATAAACTGGTCGACATACTCATCAGGTTTAACCCAATAAGAACGGCAGGCAAAAGCATGTACAAATCGCCAACTCCTTTTTTATGATCCTGAAGCGATTGATTATACCGGATAAATAATGCAAAAAGAATTGTGACCGCACTGAATATCGACTTAAATGAAATACTCAGATCATCTAAAATGATAGTATTACTAAAAAGCGAGATACGGGCAATGTCCAGATTCTGTATAAAACCGGCAAGAATAGAAACCAAAACCCCGGCGATACATGCCCAAAAAGCAGCTGAGGATCGCTTGCCCGGAAAAAACAGATCTGCCAGGATTACCAGGATAAACGTACCTACTAAAACCAGTTCGGGCAAGAGGTAATCGAAATCAGAGATAGCTGAGTTTAGCAATTGGGAAATAATCGGTAGAAACTCGTTCATTACTTCAAATTAACCAATCGAATTAGTTCCAATACCGAAGCATTCATTTTACCGAATGCCAATGACGGGAGGATGCCAAGAAGCAGGGCAAAAACGGTAAGAGATGTCAGGGCGAATGCCTCCCTCCCATTTATATCAGTCAGTTTTAATCTCCAGTCATCACCACCCATTAAACGAGTTTCGCCAAAAAACATTCGCTGCAAAGTCCATAATAAATATGCTGCGCCCAACAAAATTCCAACCGAGCCTGCGATGGCCATCCATCTTGGCAGCAAGCCATTTACTGATTCGGAAGTGAATGCGCCAATCAGGCTAAATGCTTCGGCAATAAATGCCGAAAATCCGGGCAGACCTAAAGAAGCAAAAAATGCTATCATCACAAATGCGGTATATCTGGGCATGAGTAATGCAAGCCCTCTAAAATCATGAATTTCGCGACTGTGGACTCTGTTATAAATCACTCCGACTAAAAAGAACAGCATGGTAGATAAAAAACCATGACTTATCATCTGCAGCATGGCGCCACTTATTCCCTCCGCGGTTATAGAGGCTATACCTAAAAGCACAAAACCCATGTGTGAAACCGAAGAATAAGCGATTAGACGCTTCAAATCTTTTTGTGCTAAAGCATTTAAGGCACCATAAATTATTGAAACTACGCCTATCAGCCCGAGCCACCATGCAACATCCACGGCTGCATCGGGAAAGATGCTGACGCAGATCCGTAAAATACCGTATCCCCCAATTTTCAGAAGTATACCGGCAAGAATAATTGAAACAGGAGTTGGAGCTTCTACGTGTGCATCAGGGAGCCAGGTATGCAATGGCACAATAGGTACTTTAATCGCGAAAGCAATAAATAATACAATAAAGCCAAGTAACCGGGCAGACATTCCAAAAAGCTGCTGATTGGCAACAGCCGAGAAGATTGAACCTTGCACATAATTCGCCGGATTCATCATGTGCAGCATATTGAAGGTATGATTTCCGGTAACGGGATCGGTTACTGAAAAATACAATCCAATAATCACAAGCAGCATGAAAACTGACCCAAACAAGGTATAAAGGAAAAACTTAATAGCCGCATATTCTCGTCGCACGCCGCCCCACATCCCGATAAGGAAATAGAGTGGCAGCAACATCAATTCATAAAAAATGTAGAAAAGGAAAAAATCCAACGCACAAAACACTCCCAGAACGGCGGTATTTAAAAGCATCAGCAATGCGAAGTAACCTTTTAAATTCGTTTTTATTTCCCAGGATGATATGACTGCAATTAACATCACGATCGACGTTAAAACCAGAAACGGCATTGAAAGCCCGTCGATTCCAAGGAAGTAATCTATCTGTAAATAACCCAAACGGCCAAGATTAAGATTTATCCATGGGACGCGCTCAACTAATTGATATTTAGCTTGTACATCAATCCCTGAAAAGGTGTTTCCATCAAAATTGAGGTAGATAAATGCAGCAATAATTATTTGAATACCAACAGCGGTCAGACTTATATATTTATAACGCTGCTGCCAGGCAGAAGGAAGAATAAGGATAAGTAAGCCCGCTACAAGTGGTAAAAATATCAAGAGAGAAAGCAAGCTCATATTCCCGGAAAAAATAATTTAATTACAAAAACAGCGAGTACAACCAGTACCATGGTTAACAAATAATGCTGCAACCTGCCAGTTTGAAGATGGCGTGCGAAGTTACCAATAGTTTTAGCGAATGATGCTATAGCGTTTATTAGGCCATCTATTACATATGTGTCCAACCAACCTGATATCGTCGATAGGACCACACCTATTTTGCCTAATAAGTTTACAAGGCCATCGACCACAAGGCGGTCAAACTTAAAACTGATTAAGGAAAGGCCTGTGGTGCCGTTTACAAAAATCCGCGTGTATAATACGTTAAAATACCACTGCTTCTGCGCAAAGCGAAATACAGAATTTTTCGAAAGATCCGGCCCAGTCAACCGTTTACCATACCATGTATAGGCAACAAGTATTAATATAACAGCCATAATGCTAACCGTTACCGGGATAATGACGTGATAACTATTTTGAACTTTTTCAGGTGCGCTAGCCAGGCCCTGGAAAATCCAAGCGCTATCATAATGGAATGGGCTCAATGAAAACGGCAAAAAGAGGCAAAACACCGCCAAAACCAGTAAAACATATTTCATTACGTTCGGTGCTTCATGCAAGTGAATATTGGAAGCAAGATTCTTCAAACGGAAGTTTCCAAAAAACACTTTAAATAGTAAACGAGCTATGTAAAACGCGGTTAAACCGGATGTTAAGAAAGCAGAATAAGGGATTAGTTTTACCCAAATACTTTGCCCGTCGGACCACTCAAACGCTTGAATTAAAATCGCGTCTTTCGACAGAAAACCCGACGTAAATGGAATTCCTGACAAAGCAAGCGAAGCCAAAGTCATTGTAATAAATGTCAAAGGCATAAGCTTCTTTAGTCCTCCCATATTTTGGATGTCCTGATGATCGAAATCCAAACCACTTTTTGTTTTAAGATGAGCCATTTCATGTATCACCGCACCGGCAGCTAAGAATAATAGGCATTTGAAAAAGGCGTGTGTCGCTAAATGAAATATCGAAGCGGAATATGCCCCCACGCCCATCGCGATCATCATAAATCCTAACTGGGAGATTGTTGAAAATGCAAGTATACGTTTGATATCGTTTTGTGTAAGCGCAATAGTTGCTGCCATGAAAGCGGTAAACGCGCCAATGGTTGCGATAACCATTAATACAGTATTATCAAAAAGAGGATATATTCTGCCCAGAAGGAAGACACCAGCCGCCACCATAGTTGCAGCATGTATTAAAGACGAAACAGAAGTGGGGCCTTCCATTGCATCGGGCAACCAGGTGTGCAATGGGAATTGAGCTGATTTAGCAGTAGCTCCAAAAAAGAAGGCAAGGCCTGCGATAGTTAACCAAACAGCAGGCATTTGATTAGCTCCGTTTAGCCATAATCCATTTTGTACAACTGCACTCAAAACCAAACCGCCTTTGTCAAACAGCTCGGTAATGTTCAAGGTCCTGAACTGAGTGAAGACGATCATTATTCCCGTAAGGAAACCTAAATCACCTAAACGGTTCATGATAAAAGCCTTTTTAGCGGCCAATGCCGCCGACTCCCTCGTAAACCAGAACCCGATGAGCAAATACGAGGAGAAGCCCACAAGTTCCCAAAACATATATAACAGGAGAAGATTATCCGTTATCACAAGGCTGATCATGGAAAAGCAGAACAAGCCCAAATAAGCCCAATACCGATAAAGAAATACATCGCCCTCCAT
>DASWMZ010000092.1:0-7986 GCA_036399495.1 Pedobacter sp. | reverse complement strand
TTACAAAATGAACTTTCAAAAATTGGAGTAAACTTGAATGAAGATAATGAATGTTATCATTTGAACTGCTCAAACCTTCATTTCCCTGATAAAATAACTATCAAAACCTACGACGATCATCGCATGGCAATGGCCTTTGCTCCTCTGGCTCTTAAAATTAACCAGTTGGAAATTGAAGAACCTGAGGTGGTAGGAAAATCGTACCCAATGTTTTGGGAGCATTTAAAGCATGCGGGATTTGAAATAAACTAGATATGAGACTTGAGATGTGAGATATGAGACATGTCGCACAATCAATTCTTTTAACAATTACGATGTGCTGATATTAGATTAGTCTTTGTCTCAAATCTAATATCTCACATCTCACATCTAAAAAAATGGCAGGAAACTCTTTCGGACAACTCTTCCGTATCACAACTTTTGGCGAATCGCACGGTGAAGCTATTGGTGTAATTATCGATGGCTGTCCTTCAAATATTGACGTTGACCTTGAATTTATTCAAAGTGAGCTTGATAAACGGAAACCCGGACAATCAAAAATTACAACCCAACGTAAGGAAAGCGATACCGCTCAGATCCTTTCAGGAGTTTTTGAAGGAAAGACCACAGGCACTCCAATTGCTTTGATTATCCCGAATGAGGACCACCGCTCGAAGGATTACGACCATAATAAGGATATTTTCCGTCCATCCCATGCGGACTTTACTTATCAGTCGAAATACGGCATACGCGATTATCGTGGCGGGGGGAGATCTTCAGCTCGTGAAACCGCGGCCAGAGTTGCTGCGGGGGCTATTGCGAAGCTTTTCTTACAACAAAAAGGGATTGAGATTTTTGCTCACGTATCCTCTGCTGGTACTATCGATTCTCCTGCTCTCAAAACAGATAATATCAAAAACCTTGTTGAGGTACGGGAGAGTAATATCGTGCGCTGCGCCGATCCGGCTACAGCGGATGAAATGATTGAATTTATTGATCAAATCCGTAAAGAAGGTGACACTGTAGGGGGGAAAGTTTCTTGCATTATAAAAAATTGCCCAGTAGGCTTAGGAGAACCCGTTTTTGATAAACTACACGCTGATTTAGGCAAAGCGATGCTGAGCATTAACGCAGTTCATGGTTTCGATTATGGATCTGGCTTTGCCGGATCTGAAATGAGAGGTTCTGAGCATAATGACTTATTTATTCCGGCTTCAGGGGGGGAATCTGTCTCAACCTCCACAAACTATTCAGGCGGTATCCAAGGTGGAATTTCCAACGGAATGGATATTACCTTCAGGGTAGCATTTAAGCCGGTAGCAACAATTATGAGTAGCCAGCAAACTGTTGATAAAGAAGGGAACGCTGCTGAAATTAAAGGTAAAGGCCGACATGATCCTTGTGTAGTGCCAAGGGCGGTGGCTATTGTTGAGGCTATGGCGGCGTTGGTTATAGCGGACCACTGGTTGAGAAATGAGGCGTATAGATAAGGCTAATATACTTTCTATTTCTTCTTAATGAATATTTCACTTTGTCATTTCGAACGCAGTGAGAAATCTAAGGCATCAACTCAAGAGATTTCTCCTATCGTCGAAATGACAAAATCACCGAAAAGAATTAGTTCCTAAGCTTCTATAACATCATCATTTAAGAATCTCCATTGAGGATTGAAGATATTTATTAGCGTCTCCTTCTTAATCCTACTCCAATTCTTGAGCTCTTTTTCCCTTTCTATTGCATGTTCTATATATTGGAATCTTTCCCAGTAGATGAGATTATAGCAAAAATATTTCCCAGCAAAGGTTTGTTTTTTACCTCGACTTTCGAAGTGTTGAATAAGACGGGTTGATAGGTCATTAGTAACGCCTATGTATAAAACGGTTTTGTTTGGATTTGTATAATATAGACAAAGTAATTATGATCTTTCATCAAGGAAAGAACCCTCTAATACCAAGCCGGATACTTCGCCGGATTGGCCTCACTCATCATTTCATAAATCGTTTCTACCACATCATCTACAGAAGGCTTTGTAAAATAATCCCCATCCGAGCCATAAGGCGGACGATGCTCTTTAGCTGAGATGGTTCTAGGAGCACTGTCTAAATGGTAATATCCTTGTTGCTTTTCAAGTATTTGTTGTAAAATAAAAGCAGAGGCTCCCCCAGGTACATCTTCATCCGCCACAAGCAACTTATTTGTTTTCTTAAGGGATTTTACACACTCGGAATTTAAATCAAACGGGTGAAGCGTTTGAGGATCAACTATTTCAATATTGATACCTAATCTTTCCAATTCCTCAACAGCTTCTTCAACAATCCGCAAAGTAGAACCATAAGATACCACAGTAATATCTGTTCCTTCCTTCACTACTTCGGCAATTCCCAAGGGAACCGTAAATTCTCCTACATTAGAGGGTAAGCGCTCTTTGAGACGGTAGCCATTAAGATTTTCGATAACAATAGCAGGTTCATCGCCTCTTAACAATGTATTATACATACCTGCGGCCTGAGTCATATTACGCGGAACGCATACATGGATTCCCCGCATAGAACCAAGAATCATCGACATTGGCGAACCTGAATGCCAGATACCTTCTAAACGATGTCCACGGGTACGAATAATTAAAGGAGATTTCTGTCCAGCTTTGGTACGATAACTTAAACAAGCCAGATCATCGCTTACTACATACAATGCATAAAGCAAATAGTCCAGATATTGAATCTCCGCAATGGGTTTTAAACCGCGAAGCGCTAAACCTATACCTTGCCCGATAATTGTACTTTCCCGTATTCCCGTATCAGCCACACGCACTTTTCCGTGCTTAGCCTGCAAACCAGCAAACCCCTGATTAACATCACCGATACTGCCTACATCTTCACCAAAAGCGACAATCCGGATATCACGTTTGAAGTTTTCATCAAAACAAACATTCAATACTTCCCGTCCGTCGATGAGCTTTGGATCTTCATCATACGTTGCGGAAACTACCGGCACCGTAAAAGGTGACTCTACAGATTCCGTAAATAATTTCGAATTATAACGTTCTTTATTAAGTTCGAAATTATGCTTATACCAGTCAAAAAGAGCGTTTCTTGCGTCCGAAGTATCTCCCGAAAGGAAACGAATAGCTTTTCGAACTGCGATAAACATATCTCTTCTGGTAACTTCAACATTACGCTTTAATCCCGAAGCGAGTTTATCGAAATCATCTTTATGAAATGCATTCAGTAAGCCTGCAACCTCTTCAGCTTCGCTTCTTAAAACCTGGTGAAAAGCATCCCAGGCTGTTTTTTGACATTCTTTAACATATACTCTCGCCTGATTTTCGATTTCGATTAATTCATCTTCGGTGGCAACAGCAGATTCTAAAACCCATTTACGCATCTGCAATAAGCAATCGAATTCAGCTTCCCAATCAAGGCGCTCCTGGGTTTTGTAGCGTTCGTGAGAACCTGAAGTTGAATGACCTTGGGGCTGAGTAAGCTCCCAAACATGAATCATTACCGGTATATGGCTTTCGCGACAAATTGCTATTGCCCGCTCATAGGTTTCGCACAAACCGGGGTAATCCCAGCCTCTTACTTTAAAAATTTCAAGACCTTCGGCATTCTCATCGCGTTGGAAACCCTTCAGAACTTCTGATATATCCTGCTTCGTTGTTTGGTATTCCTGCGGAACAGATATTGCGTAACTATCATCCCAAATGGAGATCGCTAGCGGAATTTGCAGCACACCGGCCGCATTGACGGCTTCAAAAAACACACCCTCAGATGTGGAGCCGTTGCCAATCGTACCAAATGCTACTTCATTACCACTTAGTGAGAAGTTTTTATTTGGATCAATTTCAGGATTATCGCGATAAAATTTCGATGCCTGCGCCAATCCAACCAGCCTTGCCATTTGACCGCCGGTAGTAGAAATATCAGAAGAGGTCATTTTCATTTCCATCTGATTTTTCCATGTACCATCTTCATTAAGTATTCTGGTGGCAAAGTGCGCATTCATCTGACGGCCGCTAGAAAAAGGTTCTTCTTTTACATCGGTATTAGCGTATAACTGGGAGAAAAATTCTGTAATAGTTGCCATACCCGCTGCAAACATGAACGTTTGATCGCGGTAATACCCAGATCGCCAGTCGCCGTTCTTAAAAGCTTTCGCCATTGCAACCTGAGCTACCTCTTTACCGTCGCCAAAAATTCCAAACTTCGCCTTTCCGGTAAGCACCTCTTTTCTACCTAATATGCTTGTCTGTCGACTTTCAAAACAAATGCGATAGTCATTCAGCACGATTTGTTTGAAGTCTTCAAAGCTTAGCTCAGAAACATCGAATTGGTTAGTTACTTTCATTTACGTGGCAGTATTTCACTCTGGTTGTCAAAATTAATAAAATATACAGGTTATGAAACCTCTATATTTCTGAAGGCGTATAAAAGCGATAACGATTTGATTTTTAAAATATCTTATATTTGTACAACACAATCATACAACTTCCGTTGAAGTTTTTTATTTTAGTATTAAACCTTATCAGTTACCTACAGTCTTTTAAATAAACAACATAATAGCATAATGAAAAAGTTCCTTACAATTTGCGCAGTTATTTTAAGTTTTACAGCCTTAACAGCAATGACTGTTGCTGTCGCAGAATTTAAATTTACAGAAGAAACGCATGATTTTGGCAAGATTCCACAAGGGAAGCCTGTTACTTACGAATTCAAATTTGTAAATAACGGTGATACGCCTCTAATAATCAGCAACGTTGAAGCGACGTGTGGCTGCACCGTACCAACATACTCTAACACTCCTGTACAAAAAGGTGAAACTGGTGTAATTACCGCAACATTCAATGCGCTTGCCGTAGGTTCGTTTTCAAAAACTATAACCGTTAAATCGAACGCCAAAACACCGGTTAAATATCTTTATATAAAAGGCGAAGTTGTTTCAACCAGCAGCAGGTAGAAATAAATCTCCTTATAATTTAAAAAACCTCTCTGCTAACAGAGAGGTTTTTTTATTTTTGTAGCCCATGCCAAAAATTTCGACCAAGGGAAAGCAGATGCCTGCTTCTCCTATCCGCAAACTCACACCTTATGCAGACCAGGCTAAAAAGCAGGGTAAAAAGGTTTACCATTTAAATATAGGTCAGCCTGATATAGAAACTCCAACGGCGATGATCAACGCCATTAAAAACATCGATTTTAAAGTTTGGGCCTATACACAATCTGAAGGCAATTTTTCCTACCGGGAAAAATTGGTAGAGTATTATAATCGTGCCGGCTACAACATTAGCATTGAAGATATATTTGTAACCACCGGAGCCTCCGAGGCTATCGTTATTGCTTTACAAACTTGCATGGATGATGGTGATGAAATCATTATACCTGAGCCATTCTACGCAAATTACAATGCATTTGCATGGATGAGCAACGTCACAATTAAGCCAGTATTATCAACTATCGAAACAGGTTTTGCCCTACCAGCAATAAGTGAATTCGAGAAACAGATAACTGATAAAACTAAAGCGATTTTTATCTGCAACCCAAATAACCCAACTGGCTATTTGTATTCTTACCAGGAGTTGGAAGAGTTAAAGAAGCTTTGTTTAAAGTACGATTTGTACTTATTTGCCGATGAGGCGTACAGGGAATTTTGTTATGATGATAATAAATTTTATTCTCCGATGCATTTAGGTGGCATAGACGATAATGTACTTATTTTCGACAGCGTATCTAAACGTTATAGCGCTTGCGGTGCAAGACTAGGTTGCTTTATCACTAAAAACAAAAGAGTAATTGAAACGGCTCTAAAATTCGCTCAGGCAAGATTAAGTCCGGGAATGGTGTCGCAAATTGCTGCAGAAGCAGCAGTTGATACTCCGTCTTCATATTTTCAGAGGGTAAACGAAGAATACACCGGAAGACGCAATATGCTTGTTGCGGCACTCAATAAGATGGAGGGCGTTTTTTGTCCTAATCCTGGTGGAGCATTTTATGTTGTAGCACGTTTCCCTGTAGATGATTCGGAAAAATTTTGTCAATGGATGCTGGAAGAGTTTTCATATAATAATGAAACGGTAATGATGGCACCAGCCGCAGGATTTTACAGTACACCTGGTGCAGGGAAAGACGAAATTAGATTGGCATACGTTTTGAATAAGGAAGATCTGGCAAACGCGATGATTTGCCTGGAAAAAGCTTTGGTGGAGTATCCTGGAAGGAAAGTTAAAGGTGAAAGCCTGAAGGTAAAAGCTTAAATCCGACATTTATTTATACTTTTGAATTTTACAAGCGGGCCCGACCGGAATTGACAGGATGGCGGCAGGTATGTAAGCATGCAGCGCGTTGTGAGACTAGCGCTCTAATCTGAACTCTCAAAACAATAATTGGCGAAAATAACTACGCCTTAGCTGCCTAATTTAGAATTAGCATAGCTTTTGTTCCGCTGGTAGTCTGTTCTGTTCTATCAGCATACGGGGCATCGAACTACAGGACTGGTTTGGTTAAGGGTGCGAAAACCGGACGAGATAAAGCACATAAGGAAGACGGTACAGGCAATCGGCCAGCCTTCCCCTTCCCGACAATTAAATGGCAGATAAGCATGTAGAAAGCATAATTTGTTCCATGTTTGGACGAGAGTTCGAATCTCTCCGGGTCCACAGACAACCCTCTTAAGTCAATTTAAGAGGGTTTTTTAATTATCTGGTAACAGAATTGATTACACTTGGATAAGAAATTTGATAATATTTGGTTTCCTCCCTTAATAAACAACTTAGTAGGTTTACCTCACCCGAGTTAACTTCGGGTAAGGTATACAACTAGCAGAAAGAGGACAATAGAATAGTAAAGTAACTTGTGCCTTGTCTTCGGAATAAACTGCCTTGTAGGCCATTCGAGAGGATGTACTTGAATAAGTAAGTTCATTTAAGGGTTTTACCCCATCTCCACCTGACCAATAGTTTTCTATATTTTTTAAAATAATGCTATCAGCTTCGACGCTAAAACTCGCGATCTCCTTTGAATAATAACCCTTCAAATTCTTCGACGACTTATCTAAAAGACTCCTGACGATCTCAACTTTTCCGTCCCTTGTAAAATTGTAATCCTCTCGTGAAATGTGCTTATCATGTATACGTTCTTGAAACCATTTTCCATAGATTTCATTATTTAATATACGTTCTTTCTTACAGGCAAATAAGCTTAATGCTGCAATAGAAGCAACTATTAGAGTTTTCGATTTCATAATGTATTTCATAGTTATTCAAAGTTACGCAACATGTGATTGAAACGCTACAGTAAAAGAGCTTTTTGTAAATTTTAAATGCAATAGGCTAGCTAAAGGCTGCCACTACAAACCCAAGGAAAAAAAGCCAAATAAAGCACCTTAGATAGTGCCTGACAACTCGGTATGTGTTATTGCGTTTAATATAATTAACAAAGGCTTATGAGTCGCCCACTTTTCGATTGTCTAGTTATCAATTTTCTTTCTATCATCCAGGTGCCATTTAAAATACGAAATGGTTTATTGGTGAGCCTGGGTGTACCTAATGGCCATTTAATACTGATAAGAACTACGAGAACTACCGTCTGAAAGTGAATTACCGTTTCACCGGAAGGCCCGCAAACTGTGGAGTGTTGGTCCATGCCTCAACACCACGTATGTTGTATTCGATGTTTCCTCAATCTTTAGAGGTCCAGATGGAGCATACCAACGCTGACGATTTCTGGTGCATTGGTGAAGATATTTCAGTAACGGATATGGAAGCTCGCCGAGGTGAAAAAGCCAATTGGGGTGGTGACCGAAAATAAGTTACGAAGAATAAAAAATCTTACAGACGGTACCGAAATGGAACACAATGGTAATTGAATGCCTTAATGATGTAGTGAGAGTTACCTTAAACAACCAGCTGATTAACTATGGCTTTAATTGTACAGCGCAAAAAGGACAGATTGCGATTCAAGCAGAGCGTTCGGAAAGTGGAATTTAAAAGAATAGAATTAACTCCAATTAAAA
>DASWMZ010000091.1:0-4270 GCA_036399495.1 Pedobacter sp. | reverse complement strand
TATTTTCAGGCCCTCTTTTTTATAGTATTAATAATAATGAGTAGTTGTACCAATGATAGTAAACCGCAAGCCACTAACAATAGCAATGGAAACAAGGATGAAAAAGTCCAGGTAAAGCGGATTCTGTTCTTTGGAAATAGTTTAACAGCTGGCTACGGACTTGAAGATCCTGATGAAGCCTTTCCGTCGGTTATCCAACAAAAGCTCGATTCGCTCAAGCTTCCCTACAAAGCAATAAATGCAGGCCTTAGCGGCGAAACCACAGCGGGCGGTGTTAATCGGATCAATTGGCTTTTAAAGCAACCTATAGATATTTTCGTGTTAGAACTCGGCGCAAACGATGGTTTGAGAGGAATGCCGGTATCTGAAACTAAAAAGAATTTACAGCTTATTTTGGATACGGTAAAGGCAAGATATCCTAACGCTAAAAGGGTGTTATTGGGAATGGAAATTCCGCCGAATCTTGGCGGGAAATATGCTGCCGCTTTCAGGGTGATTTTTCGTGAACTGGCACAGAAAAATAATATCCCGTTCGTGCCTTTTATGCTCGAGGGAGTAGCCGGAAATCCGCAGCTAAATCTGCAGGACGGCATTCATCCAACCAGCGAAGGGTATAAAATTGTAGCTGATAACGTTTGGGAAGTTTTAAGGGCCGAATTGTAAATTATTTCAACATCAAATAATCTTTTAACTCCGGTTAAGGATTTGAAATAGCATTACTTCCAAAAGAAATTTTTCTGATTTCTAAAAGTAAAAGTGATTTGATGCAACATAAATATTAAAATTCTCTCTATATTGACCCTTCAAAATTGAGGGGTTTTCTGGCGATTATTTCTGCGCCAGTCAAACAATTGAAAAAATAATTCGAGGGCAGAATTCTAAATTTGCTATTAGTTTAGGCGGGTTAAGATGGGTGTCGGAAAGGGATTGAAGAGGAAAAACAACCTATACTTCTGCGGGTGAGCTGATTAAAACTTATTTCAGATTTTAGTTTATTAAGTAGATTTTTTTTAGAATATTCGATGTTCCAAACCGGCCGGTTTTTTCATTGGCGTTGAGGTTGTAAATCAGTTTATTAAAGTTATAATATGGAAAAAACTTGTACAAATGTATGGAATAGCTGCCTGCAAATCATAAAGGACAACATCCCTACACAGAGCTACAAGACTTGGTTTGAACCGATCAAGGCTTTGCGCCTTGAGGTTAATGTGCTTACCATACAAGTACCCAGTTTATTCTTTTACGAGTGGTTAGAGGAGCATTATGTAGGGCTGTTACGTAAAACAGTTAAGAAGCAGTTGGGTGATGAAGGTCGTCTAGAATATAATATTGTAGTAGAAAAATCATCAAACAATAAACCGTACACCACCAATATGCCTTCGAATGGCAATGGTTCTGATGCGAAAAGACAATCGATGCCAATACCGGTTGCTTTAAATAAAGACATTAAAAATCCTTTCGTTATTCCGGGTCTGAAAAAGCTTCAGGTAGACCCTCAATTAAACCAAAATTATAGCTTCGAAAATTTTATTGAAGGCGATTGTAACAGGTTGGCACGCTCGGCAGGTTTTGCGGTTTCGGGCAAACCCGGAGGTACATCGTTTAATCCTTTAATGCTTTATGGGGGAGTTGGATTAGGGAAAACTCACCTGGCTCAGGCTATCGGAAATGAGATTAAGCGTTCGCATCCTGATAAGTTGGTTATTTATGTTTCCTGCGAAAAATTTTGCCAGCAGTTTGTAGACTCATTGAAGAATAATACCATCAATGATTTTGTGAATTTTTACCAGGCCATGGATGTGATTATTATGGACGATGTTCACAATTTTGCCGGCAAGGAAAAAACACAGGATATCTTTTTCCATATATTTAATCACTTACACCAATCCGGCAAACAAGTCATCCTAACATCAGATAAAGCACCTAAAGATTTAGCTGGTTTAGAGGAACGTTTATTAAGCCGTTTTAAGTGGGGCCTTTCGGCCGATTTACAGGTGCCGGACCTGGAAACCAGAATGGCTATCCTGAAAATGAAAATGTATACCGATGGTATTGAATTACCTGGCGAAGTGATCGAGTATGTTGCTCATAATATTGATAACAACGTTCGTGAGCTGGAAGGGGCGATGGTTTCTTTATTAGCACAATCTACACTTAACAGAAAGGAAATTGATTTGAATCTTGCCAAATCAATGCTGAAAAATTTCATTAAAAATACCTCGAAAGAGATTTCAATGGAATACATTCAAAAACTGGTTTGCGAGTACTTTGAAGTTCCTATCGAAATGGTAAAATCAAAAACCCGCAAACGGGAGATTGTACAGGCTCGCCAAATTTCAATGTATCTATCAAAAAGCCACACAAAAACTTCTTTAAAATCTATCGGTGCTTTTTTTGGCGGCAGAGATCACTCAACCGTTATTTACGCCTGCCAAACCGTTGAAGATTTAATTGATACCGACAAAAAATTCAAAGCCTACGTTCAGGACATACAGAAGAAATTGAAGATGAGTTAGGATTAACTCCCATACTTAAGAAAGGTCTTGTTGTTAAATCAGCAGGACCTTTTTATTTGGAGTCAACGTTGATTATCGATAGCTTATAACTTCCACCAAATCATTCACTTTTATCAAACCGTCGTTTAAAGCCACAAGATTCTGTCCGAATATTACCTTATTCTCAAACTTTCGAAACTTTGAAAGTGTTTGCAAGGGTTCAATTCCCTTGATGCCCGTTTCTTGATCAATAGTCGTCAAAATGCAGCGGGCACAAGGTTTTATCACTTTAAAACGAACCTCTCCAATCTTAATTTCAGCCCATGTGTCTTCTTCGAAAGCCATTGTGTTGGACACTACCAGATTTGGGCGAAATCTGTTCATGGGAACAGGTTCCTGTAACCGACTATTCAACTCATCCAAAGATGCCTGGCTAATCAGCATATAAGGAAAAGCATCTGCGAAACTTACGTGTAGGTCTGCAAAGGAGTCGGCCTCCGAGAGAGCGCGAAGTCCGCTCTCGGACATAAATACGAGTTTACACGGCTTATTCAGGTAAGTACTAAACCACTTATCAATCTCTGCAGTTACATGGGTAGCCTCAACCTGATCATGCCAAACAGTAACATCCACAGTTGACGGAGAGTAAATGTCCAGGTTTACACTGATTTTATTTTCAGGGAAGCGGTTATCATAGATCCAAAGTTTCCCGTCGATAAGTTGTGTCTTTAAATGTGCAAGAATATGTTCAACCCTTTGAGTAATAAATTTACCATTCTCATCTACCAGCATCCAGCGCCGATCAAATTGAAAGCCGCGTTGTAAAGCTTTCGCTGTTTCGAGTCTGATTCCACCCAAAGACTTTACCGGATAAATATAAAGGTCTTGTAAATTCATCAGCATTGACGGTCGTATTTCCAATTCCTGCCTTTCCCCTCAGTGAGCCATTCGATAGCCGTCGCTAAACGTTTAGTCCGGGTCGCTTCAGTTTTTGCTTCTGTAAGCCAATTGATATATTCTTTACGATGTGAGGGGCTAAACTTAAAAAAATTTGACTTCGCTTGAGGATTAAGGTCTAATTTCTCCAGCAGAAAATCAGGAACTTCTATATTGGTATTAACAACAGATAATGCTTTTTTAGGAACTTTTATTCCCTTTTCATTTAAGTCGGTAGCTTCAAGTAAATAGGCCAATATAATCTCGTCATCAGGAAGATCAGACAGCGATTGTATTCGGCCAAATTGCCCCATAGCTTCCGAAGACTCCTTTTGTAAAATCTGGTGATCATCTTTCAATAAAGAACTCTTCCAAAATCCAAACGCACAATGTTGTTTAAAGGAGGCCATACTGCAAACGGTTCCCTTATAATCAAAATGGGGAAATCCCCATTTAATTGTCTCAGATATTTGAGGCGAAGCCTGGTGTATTAATTTGCGAAGGTGAATTAGGATAGGCTTTGCAAACTCAGCCGATTTGCCAATATATTCGTCTATACGGGAATCATATTTTTCCATACATACTTGCTTAAAAAACTCCAGGTGTACTGGTTTGCATTAGCAAGATCGCAATTTATTTAGTTTTAACAAGGCATAAAATATGGTGCTGGCATGCAGTGCATGAGGGAATTTGTTGTCTTGGGCAAGCTGCAGAAATTCATCAAAGCTCACGATCAAAACGTCAATTTCTTCCCGGCTGTCTAAATGCTGTTCCTGTGTTTTCCGGCCCCCTTTAGCTAAAAAGCCAGATGTGATATTCCCAGAAGTTGAAGGATTGGC
>DASWMZ010000090.1:0-7304 GCA_036399495.1 Pedobacter sp. | reverse complement strand
AAGATTATCAGGTTTACCCTGTCATTAGCACTTGGACTAACACTTTCACTTTCTGCAATGGCGCAAAGTGGTTCTGTTGGTATTGGAACAAAAACTCCAAAATCCGAAGCCTTACTTGATATTGATTCAAGAGAGAAGGGGTTGCTGATTCCACGCTTAGACGACACAGATGTCGCCGCTTTAACAAATAAAATATTGGTTCCCCCTGCAACCACCAACGCAGATTATAACGGAATGCTGATTTATAACACAAGCAAATCTGCCTTTAATTTCTGGAAAGATGATAAATGGATGGATTTAAGCACTGGCGGCTCGGGTGGATCTGGGGGCGGAGGCGGCGGTGGGTCGACTGGCAGTATTTTGATCCCTTATCTAACATTGGATGAACGAGATGAATTACTGGAACCTGATACTCCTTCCCCCGATGATATCGGAACCTTAGTATATGTAACTGATGACCAAAATCTCTATATATGGAAAGGTGAAAACTGGGATTTAGTTGTAAAACCTGATGCTGGTGGAGGTTCTTCAGATCAGGATATAATATTTCCAAATCTTACAGCAGAAGAGCGAGATGAATTATTAGTACCCGGGGTTGCTTCTTTTGATGAAAGGGGCTTAGTGATATTTTGCTTAGACGATAAAAAATTATATTTATGGTCAGGGGAAAGTTGGGATGTTGTTGGTGGAGGAGGAGCTGGTACACCTGGTGCTGATGGCGCTGATGGTGCCGATGGGAAATCTGCTTACGAATTATGGTTAGCTGATCCTGCAAATGCAGGAAAACCACTTGCAGACTTTTTACTCTCAAACAAAGGTGCTGATGGAACTCCCGGAACAAATGGAACTGATGGTGCTCCTGGTTCTAAATGGTATGTAGGTAGCGCAGCTCCGGATGATGCCATTGGAGTGGATGGTGATTTATATTTTCAGGATGGCACAAACGAAATATTTGTAAAAACCGGTGGCACATGGGGTGCTGCTGTTTCAACAATAAATCCAACTAATTCATGGTCAATGTCTGGAAATACCGGAACAACGCCGCCTCTATCGGGCGATCCGACAACTTACATCGGTACAGCCGATTCTCAAGATTTTATTTTAGGTACTAATGCAAAAGAAAGGATAAGAATTAAATCTGGCGGTAACGTTGGTATTGGAACAGAGAATGCCGGAGCTAAACTACATGTAGCAGGTGATGTGATTATTGGTGCCTTAGGTAATCCAATCAATAAAGTGCTTAAGACTTCAATTACCAGAAATATTCCGAGTATCGCAATAGGTGCTCAAAGAATTGAAACATTCTCACTGGCGAATTGCTCACTAAACTCAATCGTGACTATTTCACCCGAGTTTGCTTTGCCTGCAGGTGTAATCATAAGCTATGCCCGAGTTTCAGTAGCTGCTATAGGCGCTATACCAGGTACGGTCGAAGTAGCTTTTTGGAATGCTAGCGCAGCAGCACAAGACCCTGCATCTATGAAATTTAACATAATGACTGTTGAATAATGAATAAGCGCATAAAAATATTACTCACAGTCTTCAGTGTGTTGTCTACCGGCAGTTACGCCCAACTGGTAAACGACGGTGATGCGCTCACATTATCAAATAACAGTTTGATATTTGTAGATACAGAATTTATTAATAAGAGTGGGAAAATTTTAAATAATGGTACACTTGAAGTTAAAGAAGACTTTATCAATAACAACCTAACTTCCCTAGTATTCGATCGTCAATCTACAGGAGTAGTTGAACTTTCAGCAAATACCCCTCAAGAAATAACAGGTTCGAGGATATCATTTCCAAGCTTATCGCTTTTGGGTACAGCAAGTAAAATTTTAAAAACAGATATAGATGTTTCTGGAGTTTTAGCCCTTGGTAACAAAGAACTCGATATTAAAACCTATACGGTTCATATCACTAATACTGATACTGGTGCAGTTGTTCGTGGAAACGATGCATTAACTGCGGGTACAGGTTTTATAAGTACAGATTATAACGGCGCATTAATAAGAAATACAAATTTAGATTCTGCATATCTTTTTCCGTTAGGAAGCACAAAGCCAAACGCAGGTTTAACAGGCGTTACTACTTTATATCGCCCTTTGAAAATCAAACCTAAAGATGCATTTGACAATGCTATTTCAGCATCCTTAGTTAATAATGATCCCAGTGTTGATAATTACGACAAAGCCAAAAAAAGGTACGATGTAAGAACTGTATCAGATAAATATTACTATTTGCTTGATCAAAAAGTAGGCACGTCAAGCTTTGATGTTACTTTTTATCAGAATTCAGCAGTCGATAATACTTATACTCAGTTAGTAAATTGGGGAGATTATCTGCAATGGGAAAAAGCAGCGCCTTCTACAGTTGCGAGCGGCGCTTTTGGCGATGATCTAAACGGCAGTACGTTAAACACAAGTATAAAATTTATCACATCAAAAGCCATTCATAATTCGGCATACACATTCAGTTCAGATGCTGGTGGTGTTAATCCGTTCACCTTTTATAACGCATTTTCTCCGGATGGAGACAATAAAAATGATACCTGGATAATCCATAATATTGAGTTATTCCCTGATAACCAGTTAACTATTTTCAACCGCTGGGGCGATGAAGTTTATAAGGTAAAAGGTTATACTAATGATAAAGCATGGAATGGAGGAGGATTGCAGTCTGGCACTTACTATTATGTATTAACTACCACAATAGAAAATCAGGCAAGAGCCTTTAAAGGTTTTATTACCATGATAAAAAAGAATTAATATGAAAAGATTTTTAACGCTCAGCTTTCTATTAATACTGCTTAAATCATCATTTGCGCAACAAGATCCGCAATTTAGTCAGTATATGTTTAATACCTTGGTTATTAATCCTGCTTATGCCGGATACAGGGAGACTCAAAATATATCGCTACTTCACCGCGATCAATGGACTGGTTTTGAAGGTGCGCCAAAAACTCAGTCCTTTATTGCTGATGGTGCCTTTGGAACTGATAAAAAAGTTGGCTTAGGCTTGTCGTTTGTTAACGATAAAGCAGGTTTACAAAATCAAACTTCTGCACATGTAAATTATGCTTATCGCCTTCGCACCGGCGAAGAGAGCCGACTTGCCTTTGGTATTTCGCTAGGTGTAGGTCAATTTTCTCTAAATCCTTCAAACTCTCACGTACAGGACGAAACAGACGAAAATTTTCTTGATAAACAAACCTATTTTGTGCCTGATGCGAGGGTTGGCGTACACTATAGTACTCCCAGATTCTATGCCGGTTTATCAGCAACTAACCTTTTATCAAACGTGATTAATTATCAGCAAGTTGGAAAAGGGACTATTGCAAATCCTGGCCGACATTATTTCTTAACAGCCGGTTATCTTTTTGATCTGAATGAAAATTTCAAAATAAAGCCTTCCGTTTTGTTGCGTGAAGACACCAAAGGTCCTACTAATCTGGATATTAACTCTTTTGTGTTGATTAAGGAAATGGTTTGGGTCGGGGCTTCATATAGAGCAGGTGTTAACTTGTGGAAAAAAACAGATTGGAATAGTGGTACATTTAATCAAAATTCGTTGGTAGGTGTTGTAGAAGCATTTGTGATGAAAAATCTTCGGGTAGGTTATTCTTACGATTATTCATTATCAGAGTTGGCAAATTACGAAAATGGAACACATGAGATCTCGATAGGGGTTATATTGAATTCTAAATCTAAAGCTAACAAGAAAAGTGCGCAACTTACACCTCGCTACTTTTAATTTGTGCTCTCGATGAAATACAAAAAGTTTTTACTGGCATCACTGTTGTGTTCTGTGGTCTATTTTAATCCGGAGATTATTTTTTCGGATAATATTAAAGAAGCGAACCGCTATTATGAATCATATGATTATAAGCTAGCGCTTAATATCTATGAGAAAATAATGCAAAAAAAGCCGACACTTGAAGTCGCTCAAAAGCTTGCAAATTGCTATCGGTTTATTAATGATTCGCAGGGTGCAGAAGCTGCTTACGCTAAAGTGCTAACTTTCTCGGGAGCAGATGCCATTAATTATAAATTCTATGCTGATGCGTTAAAGCAAAACGGCAAATTCGAAGAAGCTAAAAAAAATTACACATTATTCGGTCAAAAACTTCCTGTGAAAGCAGAAGAAGCAACACGTCTTGCAAATACCACAGAAGTTGGAAGAATGTGGGCTGAAAACCCTGATGCCAACGTTCTGGTCTCCAATGTCAAGTCGTTAAACACAGAGAATTCCGATTTTTCTCCTGTTAAGTTCGGTGATGATTTAGTAATTACATCAGACAGATGGTTTGTAAAAAGTGAGGATGAGAAGAAGAATGCTCCTATATACGGGTGGACTGGAAATCCATATTTGAAACTATATCAGGCTACTAAGAAGGATGAAGCTTTCACTGTGGCTCTGTTGCCAACAGTTAACCAGCAATACCATACGGGTCCAGCTACTTTTTCTTCAAAAGGTGATACGGTATTTTTTACTGTAACTGAAGCCCCGTTGGTGAAAAAGAAGAGTACCTTTTTACCAACTAAGAAAATTTTTACTGCCATTAAAAGTGGTACATCATGGTCTACGCCGCAACCTATCGCTCTTAATAGTCAAAGCTTTTCGATACAACATCCGGCATTGTCGCCTGATGGTTCGGTGCTTTATTTTGCGTCAGATATGCCTGGCGGACAAGGTGGGATGGATCTTTACTTCACAAAAAAGCAAAGTGATGGTAAGTGGGGAACTCCTGTAAATTGCGGTACAAATATCAATAGTTCTGAGGATGATGTTTTTCCATCAATCAGACAGGATGGAAGACTATACTTTGCATCTAAAGGCCATGTTGGAATGGGCGGATTAGATATTTTTACGGCACAGGGAACTAATAGTGTATTTGAATTGGCCGAAAACCTAAAAGCTCCAATCAACACGACTAAAGATGATTTCAGCATCATGTTTACTGATGACCTGAACGGTTATCTGGCTTCTAATAGGGCTGGAGGTATGGGTCTGGATGATATTTATTCATTTTCAATTACTCCTCAAAAACCTGTTTTGTTTTTTGCTGTAGATGGTGAGGTAACTGATAAATCATCAAATTCTGTTTTAAGTGGTGTAGAAGTTATACTTCTTAATAAAACAACGAATCAGCAATCAAGTGCTGTCTCTGATGTTCAGGGGAAATTTCATTTTGACCTGGCTCCGGATATGGAATATGTTATTACCGGAAATCAAACCAAGTACTATTCAAAGATGGAAGGTTTAATATCTACAGTGGGCCAAACGGAGTCGACAGTGTTTAATGTAAAATTTGAGCTTGAACGTTCGAAAGATACCTATATGGTTAAACTCAATAACATTTACTACAATTTTGATAAATGGAGTATCAGGCCAGATGCTGCTAAGGAATTAAATAAGGTAGCCAGCTTCATGACAAATATGAATAATATTAATGTTGAACTGCGCTCGCATACCGATGCAAGAGGAAAAGCTGTTTACAATCAATGGCTTTCGCAAAAACGTGCAAATTCGGCAGTAGACTATTTGAAAAAAACGGGTATCGCATCTTCGCGATTAACCGCAGTAGGTTTAGGCGAAACAGAATTGCTTAACCGTTGTACTAGCGGTGTTAAATGCACTCTTAAAGAACATCAGGTAAATCGCCGGACTGAGTTTAAAGTCATAAAAATTAATCCGGTAGCGAAGATCTGGACTTCGCCTTATAGGAAGTAATAAATCGCTCTTAAGCAATTGATTACGTTCACTAGCGGTTCAATAGATCCAAAACCTGCTTTGATGATTCGCTGGTGTTTACCTTGTCAATAATTTTATTGATGACGCCATTTTTATCAATCAAAAACGTCTTTCTGGCTGTGCCCATATATTTTTTGCCGTACATATTTTTCTCAATCCACACATTGTAAGCTCCAACAATGCTTTTATCAGTGTCCGAGATTAGTGTAAACGGAAGCTGATACTTATTCACAAACTTTTGATGAGATTTTTCATCATCTGTACTTACACCAATTATTGCAAACCCTTGCTGCTGTAAAGACTGATAGTTATCGCGGAAATTACAGGCTTCAGCAGTACAGCCAGGTGTATCATCTTTCGGGTAGAAATATAAAATCACATCCTTCCCCTTGAAATCGCTTAAAGAGACAGGGTTTCCATTTTGATCGTTTGCTGTAAATTGTGGCGCTATATCGCCTTCTTTTAATTCGGCCATTTTATTTTATAAACGTTGCATTATAAGTTCTGATATTTTTTTTCATATCGGTAGCAGTAAATTGTAGAAAATGCTTGCCAGGATTCATACCTTCATCAAAGGTATGCCATACGGTAGAAGTCTTAGCATCGTATTCAAATAGCACCCAATGGCCGTCAATAGTTGCGCTAAAGGAACTTATTCCAGATAAATTATCAGTCATCTTCAATACGATCTTGCTTATGTCTGACATTGATTTTCCATCACTAATATTGACTGGACGAATTAACGGTGCAACAGTATCCAGCTGAACATAAAAGCTCCCAAATGATTTTGGATTCGCCCTGATAAAACCCCGGTCAAATTCACCTCCATGAGAAGCACCTCGGGAATCTGTAATCAAAGCTTTTTCCCTTAAATATTCTGGGATTGAAACATCGGGCTTAATCCATAAATAATAAGGTTTATGAACAGGAATATTGCGAGTATGTATATTATGGATTACCGAATAGGCTTTGTCAGGCCGATTACTTATTGAGTAGTTGAAATTGATATTATCATACAATGAACCTTTCGGGATAGCAACCCGCATTCTATCGGTTAGATAATTACTTGAATCAGCGTAAACGAAAAGTTTAATTCCCGCATCTTTTTGTTGGGGTATTACTGCCTGACTGTTTTTTTTGATTCTGAAATTTAATGTGCTGATGTTGCCCTTGGTGTCTTTTACCACATATTTCACACGATGGATTTCATCATCACCCAATTCAATTAGACCTGAATTGATGACATTTTTATAAATGTTTAAAGGATTGCCAGGCTCGACAAAGCTTTTTTGAACGATTCTTTTGTATGAGATTAAGGCTGGATAATCAATATGGGAGTTAATTGCTCTACTATCTTCAAACGCAAATCTTTCGAGTACCGATGTATAGATCGGTTTGTCATCTAAAATTAGTTCAATAGAGTATATACCATTTTTATTTCCGCCAGATAGTTGCTGGTCAAAGCCAACAATTCCAAAACCGATTTGCCCATTAAAGTTTATTATAGGCGATTGATTCAAATAATAATCACCATTAGAGCCGTTTACCTG
>DASWMZ010000089.1:0-10144 GCA_036399495.1 Pedobacter sp. | reverse complement strand
CGTATTTGAACCAAAAAAAAGGATTCAAACCCCTGTTGCTCTTAGATGATATCTTCGACAAGCTTGATGATTTAAGAATCACTAAGCTTATGCAGATGGTTTCTCATCAAGATTTCGGACAGATTTTTATTACCGATACAAGTTCTGCTCGTTTGAAGAGAATTTTCGAGGGAATAGGAGTCGGCTTAAGTATCTTTGAAATAGAACACGGAACCATAAAACACAATGGCGCGCAATAACGATAAACCCTTAAAAGAAGCGATTGAACAATTGCTGAACGTTTATAAGCTTAAGCGCAAATTTGATGAAACGGCTCTTATTGCCGCCTGGCCAGAGTTGATGGGCAAAGCTGTCGCAAATAGAACCAGTCAACTTTACATCCGGGAACGGAAGTTATTTATAAAAGTAGAATCTTCCGTTTTAAAAAATGAGTTGGTGATGATTCGTTCTGAAATTTTGAAACGGATGAATGAAAGAGCGGGATCTAAGGTGTTGGAGGAAATTGTTTTTGTATAGAGAATAACGAATTATTGAATGAGAGAATATTGAATTTTTATATTCAATCCTCTCTCACTCAATCCTTCGTTCCTTAAAATCTTTCCAGCGCTGAAAAGTAAAAGTTTCCTTCTATATCAGCATTCTCATCAGAATCTGATCCGTGCACAGCATTTGCTTCAATTGATTCTGCATATTTATTACGAATCGTTCCTACATCCGCTTTTTTAGGATCAGTCGCTCCAATCAGTTTACGAAAATCTTCTACTGCATTATCTTTCTCAAGAATTGCTGCAACGATTGGTCCTGATGACATGAAGCCAACAAGGTCATTATAAAATGGACGCTCGTTGTGAACTGCGTAAAATGCACCTGCAGTATCTTTTGTAAGGCTGGTATATTTCATAGCGATAATCTTAAAACCGCCTTTAATAATATCATTTAAAATAGCGCCTGTATGTCCGTTTTTCACAGCATCAGGTTTAATCATTGTAAAAGTTCTGTTAGTAGCCATCGGTTTTGTTGTGTTTTAAAAATTGCTGCAAACTTAGAGAAATTTTATCGAGCTGCATTTAAGAGATTGTATTTATTCAGTAAGACCGAAGATTGGAAGCCTGAACCCTAAACTGCCTGGCTTTCCTAACTTTCAGTCTGCACGTTCGTAGTTCTACAACAAAATCATTTTATATCGCCAAGGTTTTTAATAGCTTTGCGTTTCTTTTTTGAAAGATGTTAGAACTAGCCTCGCTTAAGGAACTATTAGCAACCCCTTTGCATATTGTCATTACAACCCATCATAAACCTGATGGTGATGCGATGGGCTCTTCCCTGGGGCTATATAATTATCTTGTTCAAAAAGGACATCACGTGAGGGTTATAACTCCAACAGATTATCCTTTTTTTCTGCATTGGCTTCCAAATAACCCGGAAGTTTTAGTTTACACCGAGAATGTAGAAGAATCAAAAGGTTTCATCGCCGAAGCAGACATTATCTTTTGTTTAGATTTTAATGCGCTTTCGCGGATAAATGAGATGGGCGAAGTGGTTCGCGCAGCGAAAGGGAAAAAGGTAATGATAGATCACCACCTCGAGCCCGAAGGTTTCGACGATTACCGTCATTGGTCTATAAACGCTTGTGCAACGGCGCAATTAGTTTATGATTTTATTGTAAACATAATGGAGGAGCCTGACTTTATTAATAAAGATGTAGCCAGTTGTCTGTACACCGGAATCATGACAGATTCGGGTTCGTTCCGTTTTCCAACAACCACACCACAGGTGCACCATATTGTTGCCGACTTAATTGCTTCGGGTGCCGAAAATGCTAAAATTCATCAGCTTGTATACGATAACTTCTCGCAAAATCGTTTACGTTTCCTTGGATATTGCTTGTTGAATAAGCTGGAAGTTTTTGAAGAATATAATACCGCACTAATCAGCGTATCAAAAGATGAGCTTGAAACTTATGCGATTGATACAGGAGATACAGAAGGGCTGGTGAACTACGCACTAACAATAAACGGGATTAAATTAGCGGCTTTGATCATAGAACGCCCCGATAAGGTAAAGCTTTCGTTGCGGTCTACGGGGGATTTTCCCGCTAATGAAATTTGTAAAAAATATTTCAATGGCGGCGGTCATAGAAATGCAGCCGGGGGTTTTTCAGAAAAAAACCTGCAAGATGTAATTTTGGAATTTAAAGGCATTTTGCCAGATTATAAAAGTCTATTAATAGTATAAAAATCAAATGAAGAAAAATTTAATTATTTTAGGATTTGCTGTTCTTGCCTTTGCGGGCTGTAAGCAATTTAAAAAAGGTCCTGGCGACCTTCAGTACATTATCCACGAAGATGAGTCTGGAGCTACAGTAAAAGAAGGTGATTTCCTTTCACTGCAATTTATCCAAAAAACCGAAGAAGATTCTGTCATAGCCAGTTCTTTTGAAATGGGCCGCCCGGTATTTATGGTTCAGCAGAAAGCTGCTTTTAAAGGGGATATCTATGATGGTCTGGCTTTATTGAGCCAGGGTGATAGTGCAACTTTTAAGATCAATATTGATTCCATGGCGGCTAAAGGGATGCCTAAGCCAACAAATACTAAGGGTAAACATCTGCTGTTTACAATTAAAGTAAATAAAGTTATCCCGAAAGGAAAGATGAATGATACTGTTTTTCAAAAACAAATTGATGAATTTTTGAAAGCAGATGTTGCAAAATCGAAAACCCAGGAACCAGGGAAAATAAGTAATTATCTTTCTTCAAAGAACCTGAAGCCAACAGTAACTGCTTCTGGTTTAAATTATGTGATTACCCAAGAAAGTACGGGTGCGAAAGCGATGCCGGGAGATACTGTAAAGCTAAATTATACTGGTAGGTTTTTAACCGGAAAAGTATTTGATACAAGTGTACTGGCAGAGGCTAAAAAATCAAATACATTTAATGCTCAACGCCCATACGAACCAATGAAAGTTCCTGCAGGTATGAACAGCACTATTCCAGGTTTTGATGAAGCGTTGTTGATGTTTCCAAAAGGAACTAAAGCTACAATTATACTTCCGTCAAAATTAGCTTATGGCGAGCAAGGTAACCAGATGTTTCCTCCATATACGCCACTGGTATTTGAAATAGAAATTGTTGACATTGTAAAAGGAACAGGAGTAGCTCAAATGCCTCCGATGATGCCTCCAATGCCAAACCAATAAATTACAGCCTTCATAAGAAGGCTTTTTAATCTAAAATGAGAACTATAAAAAACATAATTACTGTATTAATGCTGGTGGCAGGCGTACAGGCGATAGCCCAGACGACTAGTGATATGCAGCGGTTGCCAAGCGGTACACGGTATAAAATATTTACTAATAACCCGGGGCCGAAAATTAAGCTGAATGATGTAATCACGTTTAATTTTATTCAAAAAACCGATAAAGATTCAGTACTGTCGAATTCTTTTGCAACAAAGCAGCCGTTTACAATGCCAGTACAAGCAGCCAGAAATGCTGGCGATTTAATGGACTTTTTTCCATTACTGACGCAAAATGATAGCGCAATGGTTATGATCCCGACTGATTCGATTTTCACTAGTCCGGAAATGCAGCGCCCTCCTTTTTTTCCAAAAGGAAGTTCCCTTGTTATTATTCTGAAGATTGAGAAGGTTCAGTCGATGGAAGAGGCAATGGCAGCGCAGCAAAAAATCATGTCGGAAATGAAAGAGGCCGAAGCATTAACATTGACTCGATATCTTACAGAAAATAAAGTAAATGGTGTAAAAACGAAATCAGGTTTAAGATATATCGTTAGAAAACCTTCGGCCAAAGCAAAACCAGTAAAAGGGGATACAGTATTGGTAAACTACACCGGAAGAAACCTGGAAGGAAAAGTCTTTGATTCAAGCGTTGAAGCCGAATCTAAAAAAGCTGGTTTGCAACAACCGGGAAGAGCCTACGAGCCTATTAGCGTGGTACTAGGTGCAGGAAGCGTAATACCAGGTTGGGAAGAGGGGCTTCTATTATTAAATGAAGGATCTAAAGCCACATTTATTATTCCGTCTGAATTAGGCTATGGCCCACAAGGTGCCGGCGCAGACATCAAACCTTTTTCGACTCTTTTATTTGATTTGGAAGTTGTAAAAGTTAAGCGTAACAAAAAAGCCGCATCAACTACGGTTAAGAAACCAGCTGCAAAACCGGTTGCTAAAAAGAGCACAGCAAAGCCAGCTGCAAAAGCCAGCCCGGTTAAGAAAGCATCAACCACGAAGAAGAATTAATAAAACTAATGTTACACGAAGCCTCCTGCAAAGGGGGCTTTTTTTTGCGCTAATTTGTCAGTATGTCATTTATCTACGAAAAACCTTGACATAATACTGTCATTCTGTTTAGATAAAGTACTTGGCATAAGCCTTGATAAAGTGTTTAATATTTATTGAGAACACTTAAAAACTAACATAACATGTCAAAAATTATTGGTATCGACTTAGGAACAACTAACTCCTGTGTAGCAGTAATGGAAGGGAATGAGCCTGTTGTAATCGCAAATAGCGAGGGCAAGCGCACAACGCCATCCATTGTAGCTTTTGTAGAGAATGGTGAGCGGAAAGTTGGTGATCCAGCAAAACGTCAGGCTATCACTAATCCTACTAAAACGATTTATTCTATTAAGCGCTTCATGGGTAACAGCCACAATGAAGTGTCTAAAGAAATCAGCCGTGTGCCTTACGCTGTTGTAAAGGGCGATAACAATACTCCACGTGTTGAAATCGACGGTCGTAAATATACTCCACAGGAGCTCTCTGCAATGATTCTGCAGAAAATGAAAAAAACTGCCGAAGACTTTTTAGGTCATGAGGTAACAGGCGCGGTTATCACCGTCCCGGCTTATTTTAACGATGCACAACGTCAGGCAACTAAGGAAGCCGGCGAAATTGCAGGTTTAGAT
The DNA here is from genome assembly GCA_036399495.1 of Pedobacter sp. Classification (GTDB taxonomy): domain Bacteria; phylum Bacteroidota; class Bacteroidia; order Sphingobacteriales; family Sphingobacteriaceae; genus Paradesertivirga. The sequence goes on along the minus strand of DASWMZ010000089.1, from coordinate 5,219 downwards.
GTTAAACGTATTATCAATGAGCCAACAGCCGCAGCGTTAGCTTACGGTTTAGACAAGGCTCACAAGGATATGAAAATTGTTGTGTTCGACTGCGGTGGTGGTACACATGACGTTTCTGTTCTTGAACTTGGCGATGGCGTTTTTGAGGTTAAATCAACTGATGGTGATACTCACTTAGGTGGTGATGATTTCGATCAGGTAATCATCGACTGGTTAACAGACGAGTTTAAATCTGAAAACGGAATGGACCTTGCAAAAGATGCAATGGCGCTACAACGTTTAAAAGAAGCTGCTGAAAAAGCTAAGATTGAGTTATCAAGCTCTAATCAGACCGAGATCAATTTGCCATATATTACTGCAGATCAAAGCGGCCCGAAACACTTGGTTCGTACATTGAGTAAAGCGAAATTCGAGCAGTTAGCTGATAGCCTGATCAAACGTACTATTGAGCCTTGCCGTTCAGCATTAAAAAATGCAGGTTTATCAACTTCAGATATTGATGAGATTATCCTGGTAGGTGGTTCAACTCGTATCCCTGCAATTCAGGATGCAGTTAAATCATTCTTTGGGAAAGACCCATCGAAGGGTGTAAACCCTGATGAGGTTGTTGCAATCGGTGCAGCTATTCAAGGTGGTGTATTAACCGGTGAGGTTAAGGATGTATTGCTTCTTGACGTTACTCCACTTTCCTTAGGTATCGAAACTATGGGTGGTGTAATGACGAAGTTAATTGAGTCAAATACAACTATTCCATCAAAGAAATCAGAGACTTTCTCTACTGCATCTGATAATCAACCTTCGGTTGAGATTCACATCTTGCAAGGTGAGCGTCCAATGGCAAATCAAAACCGCACAATCGGTCGTTTCCACTTAGACGGAATTCCACCTGCGCCTCGTGGTGTGCCTCAAATTGAAGTAACTTTTGATATAGATGCTAACGGTATTTTACATGTAGGTGCTAAAGATAAAGCAACTGGTAAAGAGCAAAAAATCCGTATCGAGGCTTCTTCAGGTTTATCTGATGAAGAGATTCAAAAGATGAAAGCAGAAGCAGAAGCTAACGCTGAATCGGATAAAAAAGCTAGAGAAGAAGTTGATACACTAAATGCTGCTGATGCTTTGATCTTCTCAACTGAGAAACAGTTGAAAGAATATGGCGACAAAATCTCTGCTGATAAGAAAGGACCGATAGAGGAATCGTTAACAAAGTTGAAAACTGCTCACGCATCTAAAAACTTTACTGATATTGAAACTGCTCAAACAGAATTAAATGCTGCATGGGCTGCTGCTTCAGAAGAAATGTACAAAGCTACCGGTGGTGCTGATGGACAGAATCCAGGAGCGGGTGATGGTCAAACTGCATCAAATGCTAATGCTGCAGGTGATACAGTGACTGATGTAGACTTCGAAGAAGTAAAATAATAAAATAGAATAAGCATAGAAAAGCCGCCTCATCGAGGCGGCTTTTTTGTTTTAAATACCTATCATTTAACATATTAAAGCTGATCTTTTCGCGTTAGTAAATCATATAATATAACACACAAGAAAGGATGATTAAAGATGAGAAAGATTGTGTTTCCATTAATGCTAAGCGCTCTGATTCTATCTGCTTGCTCCTCTTATAATTTTTACACCGTTAGTAACCATAAAGTTGAGATTTCTAAATATCAAACTTATGCCTGGGTTCCATCTGGAGAATCTAAAACAAGTAATTATTATGAGAACGATATCGCCGAAGATAGAATCGTTGATGCAGTAAACACGGAGCTAAATGCTCGTGGATTTAGAGTAAATAACCGTAAGCCGGATTTGTTGATCAAGTATACTGCGGTCGTCGATAATAAGAGCCGTGTGATTCGTGATCCGGTTTATTATCAGGCTCCCGCAAGGTATGTCCCTAGAATGGGATATTATCAAGGACGCCAGGTTTATTATTACCAGTATTACCGCCCGTTTCCTATATACGCAGGAACAGAGACCCGTAAGGTTGAATTCGAGGAAGGGAATATTGTTATTGACTTGATTGATCGCAACTCGTCGAAAGTTATCTGGCGCGGAGTAGCAAAAGGTGAGGTCAATAATCCGGAGAAAGCAGTTAAGGACATACCAAAGGTAGTAGGTAAGATCTTCAACAGGCTATCGGCAAACTAAGAATTTTGGGTGATGTGATGTTTGTGAACCCGCCATTGTAATTTTACGTGGCGGTTTCATTTTGTTAGGTCAAGATAGTTACCTTAGTATATAAAATTAATATAGCTATGAAAGTCCTTGCATTCCTTTTACTTACACTATTTATTGCTCCTCAGAAATCGGTTCATAACTTTAAAGTTAAAACCATTGATGGAAAAACACTTGATCTAAAAAAGTTTAAAGGCAAAAAGATATTGATTGTTAATACCGCGTCTAAGTGTGGTTTCACACCACAGTATGCTGATCTGCAAAAATTGTCAGAACAGTATAAAGGGAAGTTGGTTGTGATTGGATTTCCTGCAAATAACTTCAAGGAGCAAGATCCTGGTTCTAATGGAGAAATTAAAGAATTTTGCAAGAAGAACTACGGCGTTACTTTTCCTCTTGGTGAAAAAGTAAGTGTAAAGGGAGAGGATGCTGCCTCACTATTTAAATATTTAACAGCGGCCAACAATCCTGATTTTACCGGTGATATAAAATGGAATTTCGAGAAGTTTTTGATTGACGAAAACGGAAAATTAGTTCATCGATTTCGTTCGAATGTTAAGCCTTTGTCGCCAGAACTCACTAAATATCTGTAAAAAAGGGGCTTATAAATAAAGTAAATTTTATTTTGAATAATAGGGTTATGCGTCTATATTTGCAGACCCAAAGGGAGATTAGCTCAGCTGGTTCAGAGCATCTGCCTTACAAGCAGAGGGTCACTGGTTCGAACCCAGTATCTCCCACGATAGAAAGCCTTTCAGATTAGTCTGAGAGGCTTTTTGGTTTACAGATGCATCCAAACAAGCTGAGCTAATCTCCCGGTTTGGGTAAAACTGCTTGCAAATCGCTTGCAAATCTTTTCAAGTCTGGATGACCATAAAATCTCATTTATGGTTTCTTATAAGGTATTATTGGACCAACGAAGAATGAAGCAAGACGGGACTTATCCGTTGGTTCTTCGGGTTTATCACAATCGCAAGTCCGTGGCACTGCCATTGGAAGTTTCCTTAAAGCCGCAGGGCTGGAACAGCAAATCAAATTTAATTAAGTCAACGTATCCCAATTCTGATTTATTGAATCGGAAGGTTACAGAATACTTTCTAAAGATACAAGAGGTATGCTTGGAGCTTAATCGCACTAATCAATTCTCGTTTTATAATCTTAAAAATCGATTAATAACACCAGAACCACAACTACTCAAAAAGATAAACTTCAAGGAGTTTTCTCATATGCTGATTAAGGATTTGATGGTAATTAAGAAAACCGGGAATGCTATAGTGTATCAAACTGCAACAAATCGGTTTATGAATTTTTGCCCTTCAAAGAACATTGAATTTGAAAAAATTGATTATAAAGTATTGCAATCGTTCAATCATTATCTTGTTGAATCTGGTGTTAAGCCCAATTCGATAAGTAACTATTTTAGAACTATCCGGGCGATTTACAATAAAGCGATAAAGTCAAAATTAGTAGATAGTTCATACTATCCATTTAACGATTTTACGGTTAAAACAGAAAAGACTTCCAAACGATCCATTGGTAAGGAGGAACTTCAGAAATTGTATACTCTTAGGTTTGAGAGCACGTGTGCTCAATATCATTCTATCAATTTTTTCTTTTTAAGTTTTTCTCTCATCGGTATGTCCTTTACTGATTTGGCATATTTAAAGCCATGTAACATAAAAAAAAACAGGATTGTATTTCGAAGGCGTAAAACTGGAAAGGTGTATGACATCGCCTTAAATCAATTGAGCAGGGCTATCTTAGATAACTATAAGAATTTCAATGGAGAATATCTTCTTCCAATACTTCCAAATAAAGTAGATGAAGATTCTTTAGTATGTAAGAGGCTCATTCAACAATGGATAAAAACCACTAATAAATATCTGAAACGGTTATCATCAGCGATAGGAAGTGAAATTCCTATAACCACCTATGTTGCCCGGCACTCTTGGGCAACGATAGCAAAAAAGCAGGGCTATTCTATTGAACTGATTGCTGAAGCTTTAGGGCATGAATTTGGGAATAGAACTACCGCTATTTATCTGGACTCTTTTGATAAGGAGTTGATAGACCAAGCTAATAGAACAATTGTTGAAGTTGTACTGAAAAAACCCACTTTTACAAGTGAACATTATCAAATATAAAGCGTGCAGGTGTCATTCCTGCACGCTTTTATATTAAACAATCATTATGATAAAGTTTAAAAGAACTACCAAATATATTCTGCCTGTGCTAAGGGAAAACCGGACCATAAAGTGACGGTGACAGGATGCCTGATTAAACGTGCCCGATGAACGGATTGCAACAATTCAGCTTCAACCATTTCTAAATGAATGCGTTGTAATGTTTTATCATTAAATGTGGCAAACATAAATTGCCTCCCATCGTAGTTGACCAGTTGATTTGACATCGCAAAATCAAGAACTCCTAAATCCAAAGTTGCTGATAACAGCCTGTAATAGGCTTCGTGATATGACAAAGTGCCAACACTATTAAAAGGTAGCCCCTCTAATACATTAGTACCTCTACAGGCTCCTAAATGTATGTCTGGTAGACTATTAGGTATGTACGCCTTAGTGCTTTTGAACGTAATAGTGGGTAGTGAAATATCTAACCCGATTGGTAGGTTATGTCCATATTTTTTAAATCCATTTTTGCTATAATTTAGAGCGGTATATTGAATAATCTTTCCTTTGTTTTTTACATTCCTCAAGTCGGTTATTTCAAGTCTATCTTTAAATAGGTGTTTAAGAACTGATACTGATGCCGTTGCATCGCAGATAATATATTTCTTATCAGCCGAAAGTTTTGTGACGTTATTTATTAAAAAGTAAATATTTTCTCCTTTAATCCAGTAAAACTCGCTATCGAAAAATTTAGTGACCTTGCCCTTCAATTTCTTTGCTCTGCAAATTCTCAAAACGTCAGATGCAAAATTGAAGCGGGGTGTTATTTTTGGATGTTCAAAACTTTCCTCTTGGATAAGTGAAATGAATTTATCTGCATCCATATTGCCCATAACCTCTAAAAAAATAGTGGAT
>DASWMZ010000088.1:0-11131 GCA_036399495.1 Pedobacter sp. | reverse complement strand
AAGTTTTCTGAACGTATAATTGCTCAAAAACATATTGAGATTTACAACAGGTTGCTCAAGCCATCGGCCAATACGCCTTCCTTATCCGTAATAACGGTGGTGTATAATAATGTGAAGGATATTGAACGAACGGTCAGATCTGTTACCGAACAAACCTACAAGCATATTGAATATATTGTGGTAGATGGTGGTTCTACTGATGGCACTTTAGAAATTATCCATCAGTATAAAGAAAAGATCACCAGGCTGATCTCGGAACAGGATAACGGCATTTATGATGCGATGAATAAAGGCTTGGCCATGGCGAGTGGTGATTATGTCCTTTTTATGAACTCCGGTGATGAGGTTTATGCCAGGGATACGGTTGAAAAGGTTTTCGCTTCCGCGGATGGTGCTGATATTTATTACGGCGAAACCGAGATGTTTGACGAAAACTGGATCAGTCTGGGTCGGCGAAGGCACAAGGTTCCTGATAAATTAAGTGTTAAAAGCTTTAAATACGGCATGAGTGTAAGCCATCAGGCAATTTATATTCGAAGATCAATTGCCGAACATTATGATCTGCAGTATAAACTTAGTTCTGATATCGACTGGATTTTAAATGCCTTAAGACGAGCCAAAAAAATTGTTAATACCCGGCAGTACGTTGCCAAATACCTTGTGGGAGGAATGTCTAAAAAGCGGCATAAAGACAGCTTACTTGAACGCTTTGTTATCTTTTCAAAGCATTTTGGAATTTATCCAACGCTTATCAATCATGGCGTTATTGCTCTGCGATTAGTCTTTTATTACCTCAAAAATCGAAGAACTAACGATTAATCTTTGACGGCGCCGGGTTCGCAGCCACTTTCTTGTTTCTTGCTTCTATAAAAATCGCAAAGGCCAGACCTGCTATTAATAGTATGGACGAAATCAAGGAAATAGTTTCTCCTGTGTAGTAGGATTTTGGTTCAAACTTAAATTCCACTTTATGGTTCCCACCGGGCAACTGCATCGCTCTTAACACGTAGTTTGCTCTGAAGTAAGGTGTCTTTGCCCCATCTACATAGGCATTCCATCCTTTTGTATACCAAATCTCAGAGAACACGGCAATTACATCTCTTGCTGCCGAATATTCGTAGGTTAAGCGGTCTGGGTGGTAACTCGTTAGATTGATAGTAGCGTTTTCCGGAACTCCTGCCTTTTTTGTATCTAACATAGGCTTAAATTCTTCGTGAACAATTGCCTCCTGTTTCGGATCAAAACTATTCAGCCCGGCCATTTCTTCATCATTGGTTTTGGCCCATCTTAATGATGATACGAACCAAGCTGGTCCGACGACAGTAGCACGGTTTTGGATGCTTTCCGACTGTCCATCTTCACTTTTTGTGATGATATATTTCGTATTCAGCATATCTAATACATCCTCGTTAATTGAGTTATTGAACTGCTTATCCAGTAATTCCTGATAACGCTTCAGCTTTGCTGCATGGTAACCGCCTAAGCTTCGGTGGAAATACGAGGCATCGGCACTTAGGAAGGGATTAGTTGTTAGATCAAAAACCCGGTAGCCTAAACTTCCATCTCTTCTAATCAGGTCATCTACCTGACGGGGTTTGAATTGTTGTTCTACCTGGGCGTTTTCTACGAAATTGTCCTTGTTCAAATAACGACGGTCTACGCCCCACATATCGATCAGGATCACTAAAGCAAAAAGGATGCAGGTTAGGTTATACGTGATCTTCTTTTTAATTAATGCCCATAATAATCCTGCGCCAATCAATACAAAAATTAATGAACGAAACGCATCCGCGCGTGCAAGACTGATCCGGTCTCTGATAAGAGCATTTGCAATTTCAGTGGCAAAAGTCTGATCGCCTGTCTGCTGTACTAAGCCCTGTATAAATTCATTATGTGCAGATGTTTTAAAACTTAAGAACAGCGTAGGAAGCGCAATAAGTATCAGGAGCAATCCCCCTGTAATATATAATGCGTTTAACGTTTTCTTAAGCAACACTTTAGAATCATGTTTAGACGAAGCCATTTCTTTTACTGCAAGTACAGCAAGAATTGGAACTAAGAAACCTGCAACTGCTAAAATGGATTCAACCGCACGGAATTTATTGTAGAGAGGAAAATAATTAAAAAACAGGTCGGAGATAAGAGGGAAATTTTTTCCAAACGAAAGAAATAATGTTAAAATTACCGCAGAAAGTATCCACCACTTTATTCTGCTTTTGACAACAAATAATCCTAAAATGAAAAGAAAGCAAACCAGTGCCCCGAAGTAGAATGGCCCCGACGTGAACGATTTTTCTCCCCAATAAGTTGGCATTCCACGCGCGGCTCCGGCAGCCTGATCTGCGGGAACACCTTTTTCAATTAATAGCTTAGCAACATTTGATTTTTCATTTAATGCGCCACCCGAAGCTCCGCCATAAGCGTTAGGAACTAAGAAAGTAATATTCTCTAACACACCCTGGCTCCAGGCATAAGCATACTCTCTGTCTAATCCGTTGGATGGTTTGCCGGCATCTGTGCTTGTAAGATTAGATTTTCCGCGAATCGATTCCTGCCCGTATTCGTAGGTGGTCCATAACGATCCGGCATTTACACCAACAGCTAGTATCACAGCAACGGCTAAGTATCCGAAGGCCTTAAAAAATGCTGGGGTGGTTTTAGTCTTTACAGCATGATACAGTTCAATGCCAATAAATATTATCAAAGCCAGGAATAGATAATACGTCATCTGGATATGATTCGCACGGATTTCCATGGCAAGAAATAGTGCGGTTAAAGTTCCGCCCAAAAGATATTTTCCTCGCAGTGTAAGAATGATGCCCGCCAATATAGGCGCAAAGAAAGCGATTGCGAAAGCCTGATTAGCATGCCCCGCTTCAATAATAATGAAATTATAGGAAGAGAAAGCAAAGGCTATGGAACCAGCCGCGGCAAGCCATGGCGTTGCACCCAAAACGCAAAACAAGAGATAGGCGCCAACCAAATATAGGAATACGGTATCTATAGGAGTAGGAAATACGGTTTTGAAAAAGGTAACTATATGTGTGGTGATGTTGCTAGGATAACGGGCCCAGACTTGATATGCAGGCATTCCGGCGAACATTGAATTGGTCCAAAGGGGTGCTTTGCCATCCTTGGCTCTATAGTCCATAATCTCTTTCTGACCACCTTGCGCCAGTTTAACATCGTTTTGATATAAGGTTTTGCCTTGTATAGCAGGGCTGAAGTAAACAAAACACAAGGCGCTAAAAATCCCGATCATGGCCAAGTGAATGCCATTATTTTTGAACCAATTATTCATTATTCAGATTTATTGAAAGAAACCAAAAGTAGGAAAAAGGATGAAGATAAATAATTTGAAATGTGCAGATAGGAAGATGTGCAGATTTTATCTAAGCGTGAGGTCTCCCCTCCTTTGGAGAAGGCCGGGGTGAGGCTTTCTACTTCACCTCCTCATAATCAATAAAGTCACCAGCCTTATCAGCAGCCCGGGCTTCTTTATCTTTTGGAGGTACGTAATCAACACTGATTTTTCCAACCGGACGCGGGCGTTCCCGTTGCTGCTGTTGAGTATTTACATTTTGCTGCGCGTTATTGATAATTTTTTTGAACAAAGCGGGAAGCAATAAACGGGCTATCATTTTGATAAGCCACATGATAAGAATAGATATGATTAAAAACTTAAGTAAGGCCATTATTAAAAAATCGTACAAATATGACTATAAAAAAAATTAAATGTTTCAAGAAGCGGGCCAAGCTTACACTTATGTGATAATCATATCAATCCTCAACTATATCAGCTACTCGTCCTACCTGTCCGTCTTCAAGCCTTACCTTTATCCCGCGGCTATGAAAAGATGAACTTGTAAGAAGATCCTTTACGATACCACGAGTTAACTTTCCCGACCGCTGATCCTTTTTCAGGATAATGTCGACCTCTAATCCGGGATAAATATCTTTTCTGTTTTGTCCGTTCACAGGTAATAGATTGAGTTGTTAGATATTAGATTAAAATTTGAGCATTAATTTTAGCTTTCAGCCTTTTACCTTCCCACTCCAAACTTTTCTTCCATCATCTTTTCCAGAGCAAACATTTCGTCGCGCATTTTGGCGGCGGTTAAGAAATCCATGCCTTTTGCTGCGGTAAGCATATCCTTTTTAGTTTTGTCAATGGCTTTTTGAAGTTCAGGTTTGGTCATGTATTGCACAATCGGGTCAGCAGCAATATTATCTGCTCCTTCGTTCCCAACATAAACTTTTTGTATCCCGCCTTTAAAATCAACTACAGATGTTTGTTCAATAATTGCCTCACGCGATTTTCCGATCGTTTTAGGTGTAATACCATGTTCTTCATTATACTTAATTTGCTTATCGCGACGCCTGTCTGTTTCCTGAATCGTAATTCGCATACTCTCAGTAATTTTATCAGCATACATAATTACTCGACCGCGATCGTTACGCGCGGCCCGTCCAATAGTTTGAATTAAGGAACGTTCAGAACGCAGGAAACCCTCTTTGTCGGCATCAAGAATTGCAACAAACGATACCTCGGGTAAATCAAGACCTTCCCGTAAAAGGTTAATACCGATTAAAACATCAAATTCGCCAAGGCGCAATCCTCTTAATATTTCAACCCGTTCCAGAGTTTTAACTTCAGAGTGAATATAACGCACTTTAATACCGAGCCTGTCCATGTATTTGGTTAATTCCTCGGCCATGCGTTTAGTAAGTGTAGTTACCAAAATCCTGTCGCCTTGTTTAACCGTTTTATTCACTTCGTCAAGCAAGTCATCCACCTGGTTTGTAACCGGCCTTATTTCAATAACAGGATCTAACAGGCCCGTTGGCCGGATAACTTGTTCAACCACAATACCACCGGATTTTTCTAATTCATAATCGCCCGGAGTGGCGCTTACGTAAATGGTTTGCGGCGCGAGACGTTCAAATTCTTCGAAATTCAACGGTCGGTTATCTAACGCTGCCGGCAGGCGAAAACCATAATCCACCAATGATAATTTCCTCGACCGGTCGCCGCCATACATTGCCCTAACCTGCGGAACTGTTACGTGACTTTCGTCGATGACCATCAGATAATCATCCGGGAAATAATCCAACAGGCAGAAGGGACGCATGCCAGGCGTTCTTCCATCAAAAAAACGGGAATAATTTTCAATACCGCTGCAATAACCCAGCTCGCGTATCATTTCCAGATCATAATTAACCCGCTCTTCTAACCGCTTGGCTTCTAAAAATCGATGGTCGTTTACAAATTGCTTTTTACGGCTTTCAAGCTCTTCCTGTATAGCCCAAACAGATTGCGTGAACCGTTCGCGGGGAGTGACGAAAAGGTTGGCGGGATAAACAACCATGTGGGTCATTTTTTCTAGCGTTTTTCCGGTGGCCGGATCTATGGCTGATAATTCTTCAATATCATCACCAAAAAAAGAAACACGGTAAGCATGATCCATATAAGCAGGATAGATATCAACTGTATCGCCTTTTACCCTGAAGGTTCCGCGGCGGAAATCGGCAGTAGTTCTTGAATATAAAATTTCTACCAGACGATGCAGGAAAGCATTTCGCGTAATTTTGGTGCCAACCGCAAACTTAAAAGTGGAATTATAAAAATCTTCAGGATTCCCCATACCATAAATGCAAGAAATGGATGAAACTACAATCACATCCCGGCGGCCAGACATCAATGAGGAAGTTGTACGAAGTCTCAGCTTTTCAATTTCCTCGTTTATCTGAAGGTCTTTTTCAATGTAGGTATTAGAACTTGCGATGTAAGCTTCAGGCTGATAGTAATCGTAATAAGACACAAAGTAATTGACCGAATTTTCAGGAAAGAATTGCTTAAACTCACCGTAAAGCTGTGCTGCGAGTGTTTTATTATGACTTAATATTAAGGTTGGTTTCTGAGTTTGCTCGATAACGTTGGCAATTGTATAGGTTTTTCCAGATCCGGTAACGCCCAACAGGGTCTGATAATGCTCACTCCCTTTTACACCCTCTACTAATTGTCTAATCGCTTCAGGCTGATCTCCTGCAGGTTGATAATCTGAAATTATTTTAAAATCCATGCGAATATCAAAAATACGAAAAGCGATTGTAAATGATCCGCATTTAAAAATAAGGGAGCCACCTGGTGACCCCCTTTACAAACCTTATCTAACAAAAGCAACATGTTAGAATATTTTTAAACCCAAAAATCTGATTTTTAGTTTTAAAATCATGCGGGGAATAATTTAAATGCTAAATTTATATCGCATGTTTCTACTAAGCAATACTCCTTCCATCGCAAATAATTTTATCGCCGAACTTCGCGACTCGCAGATTCAGCAGGATAGTATGCGTTTCCGGCGAAATATTGAGCGCCTGGGTGAAGTTTTCGCTTACGAGATTAGTAAACGGTTGGAGTATATCGAAACTGAATTTGAAACGCCCTTGGGGACTGCCACGGTATCCATACTTAAAGAACAACCAGTACTTGCAACTATTTTAAGAGCTGGCTTGCCGCTTCATCAGGGTCTGCTCAACGTTTTCGACAAAGCCGATTCTGCTTTTATAGCGGCATACCGAAAACCTTCAAAAGCTGGTGGTTTTATAATACAGCAAGAATATGTTGCCGCTCCTGATTTAAATGATAAGGTGGTGATTATATCAGACCCAATGCTGGCTACCGGCTTAAGCATGGTAGCATCCTGCAAAGAGCTTCTTGGACAATACAAAATCAAACAGTTGCATCTTGTTTCTGTCATAGCTAGTGCCGAAGGCCTGGCACACATTAAGGCTAATTTGCCAAACGCGAAACTTTGGATTGGAGCGATTGATGAAGAAATGACAACTAAATCTTATATCGTTCCCGGTTTGGGCGATGCCGGCGATTTGGCGTTTGGAATTAGAGAATAAGGTTAATGTGTAGATGTATTATTGAGACTATGCATATGACTTGCACCCCTTTTTAGCTTACTGCCGGGAACTGCACATTCGCCCATCAATAATCTGCACATCTTATGAGCTTCATGTCGAACTTCAACTAATCTGCACATAAATCATGCTTCGTCATATCTTTTTCGATTTAGATCATACAATTTGGGATTTTGATAAGAATGCTGAAGAAACCCTTCATGAATTATATAAAGCTCATTCTTTAGCTGATCTCGGTTTAACTTGTCCGAATATTTTTATACAAACATATACCAGGAAAAATCACATGTTATGGGCCGATTATCATCTGGGAAAAATCTCCAAAGAACAACTTCGTTCAACCCGTTTTAGCACTACATTTTTAGAATTAGGATTACCCGTAGAAGCGATCCCTGAAGAATTTGAAGATAATTATGTGCGGATATGTCCCACAAAAACAAATCTGTTTCCCGGAGCGCATGAAACTTTGACTTATCTTCAGCAAAAGTATTCCCTTCATCTTATTTCAAATGGCTTTAAAGAATCTACAGAACTTAAAGTTGATTTATCCGGTTTAGGTAAATATTTCGAAAATGTGTTCATCTCTGAAGTAATTGGCTTTAACAAACCAGATGCAAAGATCTTTGACTTTGCTTTAAGCACTGCAAAAGCCACCAGAAAAGAAAGTATTATGATAGGAGATAGTATTGAGGCAGATATTCGCGGCGCGATGAATTATGGAATGGATGCTATTTATTTCAATCCAACAAAAAAAGATAAGCCTGCCGACGTACCAAAACAAATTACTGACCTGAATGAACTGATGGATATTTTCTAAAACACTTTTCACATATTCTATTTTGCATAAAGCTTTAAGTATCTAAAGTAGGCTTAATCCGAGACCAAATAACTTTACTGGCAGGAGTGGGTATTTAAACATTACACTCCGGCCACTCATAACGCAGGTTTTCATTGTGAGAAATGCGACACCTTTATCAGAGTATGCACAAGTTTAATGCGAGTGTTTCCATCCATGCATTTTTTATTTTAATATTGTCATCTTAGAGGTAATTGATGATAGGCCTGTTCAGAAGTTTAAATCCGCTAAACCTGGTGGTGCTTGTAATCATAGCAGGCTTGTTGAGATTGGGCGTATATTTCAACCCGCCAGGCAAACTTGATTTTTCGATTTTTGAATCTTATGCCTCGGTATTATTTAACGTCCCAAATCAAAACCTTTTTAGCGTAGAGAGCAACCTTTTTTTTGCCTTTGTAATCACAATTATACAAGCAGTATTATTTAACAGGGTTATAAACGAATACAATCTGCTGGGCAAACCCTCTTTTTTGCCTGCTCTCATGTATGTCACCTGTTCCAGCTTATTCACCAATTTTTTGGTTTTAACACCGGCCTTGCTATGTAATTTTTTGATGATCTTGATGCTCAACAAATTTTTGAGTATTCATCGAAAAGAATCTGCTCAGGCAACCATGTTCGATTTAGGGATGATTATAGCTGTTGGGACCCTAATATATCTGCCCTTCATTACAATGATGGTGCTTTTGTGGATTTGTTTACTCATTTTCAGGCCCTTCAACTGGCGGGAGTGGATAGTCGGAATTATCGGTTTTTTGACTTTGTACTTTTTCATCGCGGTAGCTTATTACCTTACCGATTCTTACCAAAAATCAAAAAATTTTGAAGTGCCGCTTGCCATTGAGTTTAAACTAACAGGGATAAAAATTTACGATTACCTGGTACTCGTGCCGGTCCTCTTTATTCTATTTTTATCGGTCATATCTATACAGCAGAAGCTGTATAGGTCGTACGTCCATATTCGAAAATCTTACTTAATGCTGTTTTTCATCTTTTTATTTTCAATGCTTTCTTTTTTTATCACATCAAAGTATCAGGTATACCATTTCCTGCTTGCAGTCCCTTCAGTTTCGGTTTTTATGGGATTCTTTTTTATCTCGGCTACGAAGAAATGGTTTTACGAAAGTTTATACTTGGTATTAGCTGGTTGTATTATTTATGTCCAGTTTTTGTGACCTAAGCAAATTCGACGTTTTCTAAAGGGCTTTGTCTCCCGAATTTACTTCGGTTTCGCATCAGTTCAAATATCTCAGAAATAACATTGAGAAAAATCTAAAGCTCGATAAAAGATCTCTCATAAGTATAGTTGACAAAAGCCTATGAAAAATATTATTCCTTCCCACCGAACATTAACCTTTTTTAACAAAATAAAAGACCCCGATACTTCAAAAATTAAATAGTTTTGTAACATGAAGTTCGGAGTTGTAGTTTTTCCCGGATCCAATTGCGATCAGGACAGCATCTATGTATTAGAAACGATATTAGGGCAGGAAGTTGTAAAGTTGTGGCATAAAGATCACGATTTACAGGGTGCAGATTTCGTTATCCTACCGGGAGGATTTTCCTTTGGAGATTATTTACGATCAGGCGCAATTGCCCGGTTTTCGCCAATTATGCAAGAAGTAATTCAATTTGCAAATAAGGGCGGTTATGTAATGGGGATTTGCAATGGCTTCCAGATTTTGGCTGAAGCAGGTTTGGTACCAGGAGCTTTACTTCACAACAGTAGCCGTAAATTCATTTGCCGCAACATTCATCTTAAAGCGCAAACTACAAATTCGTTAATAACTTCAGCAATAAGCGCAGATAAAGCTTTGAAAATTCCAATCGCTCATGGCGAAGGGAATTATTTTGCAGATGCTGATACATTGAAGAAACTAAATGATAAAGATCAAATCCTTTTCCGCTACTGCGATGAAAACGGATTGATTACACCGGAAGCGAACCCTAACGGTTCTATCGAAAATATTGCAGGCGTTTGTAATGAAAACCGGAATGTTTTCGGATTAATGCCGCATCCTGAACGAGCAGCCGATCCAATTTTAGGTAACGAAGACGGCCTTGGAGTTTTCGAATCGATCCTCAAAATTGTACATGCTTAATGTTAAATCTAGTTGTTGATATTGGCAATACCTTTACTAAGCTAGCCACATTCAATAACAAGGAAATAATAAGTCTTGTACGAACTGAGGCCTTATCACTTGAATATCTGAACAATTTCTTAAATACTCAAGCTATTGATAATGCAATAATATCAAGTGTTAACACAGAGATTGATTCATTTGAAGATTTGCTAAAATCGCGAACTAAATATTTCAGGTTTACCGGTTCTAGTTCTTCAAATATCATTAATCATTATAAAACTCCTCAAACGTTGGGTCTAGACAGATATGCAGCTGTTATTGCAGCAGAATATCTATTTCCACAACAAAGCTGTTTGATTATTGATGCAGGGTCTTGCATTACCTATGATTTTGTAGACAAAAACAAAAATTATCTGGGAGGAAGTATTACTCCCGGAATACAAATGCGATTTAAAGCGATGAGCAGTTTTACGGGTCGGTTGCCTCTGGTAGAGCCGGATATAAATATAAATACGGACTCGGATTATGGTGATGACACAACTACAGCCATTCGAAGTGGCGTTCAAAAGGGCGTTGTTTACGAGGCGCTGGGTTTTATCAATTCCTTCTATTTAAAGTGGCCTGATTTGAAAGTAATACTATGTGGCGGGGATGTTAATTTTTTTGATACGCAGTTGAAAAATAGCATCTTTGCCCACACTTTAAAAACTGAGCCACATTTGGTGCTTATTGGTTTAAACGAAGTTATCTATTATAATAATGACTAAAACTTTAAAAAATATATTCATTTTAAGCTGTCTGTTAAGCTGCTTTGATGCTCTGGCTCAAAGCACCACCAGTTCACCCTATTCCCAGTTTGGATTAGGATATCTGAATGGTTCGCAACTGCCACAAAATAAAGCCATGGGTGGTATTTCTGCCGGACTAAGAAAACCGTCTAATTATAGCAACGTAAATTTATCTAACCCGGCATCCTATTCGGCCATCAGGATCACCACATTTGACATTGGAGCATATGGCGGATCAACTTCCCTCAAAAAGGGTAATGTTTCTGAAAGAACCTTTGATGCATCTTTAAACCATTTGGTATTCGGTATACCTGTTACCAAAACCTCAGCCTTAAGCTTTGGATTAGTGCCATATAGCAGTACCGGTTATAACACTACAAAAGATACAATGGTCGCAGGTAAAGATGTGAAATATGTTAATAGTGCCAATGGAGGTATCTCTAAAGCATATCTTGGGTATGGATTTAAATTGG
>DASWMZ010000087.1:0-6760 GCA_036399495.1 Pedobacter sp. | reverse complement strand
ATCAGTTTTTCGGGTCAAGCACGGATAAGATGCCCACTACTTCTGTAACTATTGGTATGGATTCTGCAGAGATCATCATCAAGAAGGTAGAAGAAGCTAACCAGGCACACGTTTTAAAAGTAAAGCTCGGTGCGGAAGAAGACAGGCATTTGATTAAAACCATCAGATCGGTTACTGATAAACCCTTATATGTTGACGCCAACCAGGGCTGGCTGAATAAAGAACAAGCGCTCGAATTTATCTTTTGGCTAAAGGAGCAAGGCGTTAAACTAATTGAGCAGCCGATGGCTAAGACCGATACTGCCTCCAATGCATGGATTACCGAAAGAAGTCCGCTGCCGATTATTGCCGATGAATCGGTACAGCGGCTGGCCGATATTGAGAATGTGAAAGATGCCTACCATGGCATTAATATCAAATTGATGAAAAGCGGAGGCATGCATGAAGCATATCAAATGATACAAAGAGCCCGTGAATTAAATATGAAAGTGATGATAGGCTGTATGAGCGAAACCAGCATAGCAACTCTTGCCGCTGCTTCACTGGCTCCGCTTTGCGATTGGGCAGATCTTGACGGGCCATTCTTAACGAGTAATAATCCGTTTAAAATGCCTGACTTTGAAGAAGGAAAATGGGTTCTTCAAAATGAGCCTGGTTTAGGTCTGACAGATTAATCTTGCTGTTGCATCTCTTTCGAAAGGCTTTTTAATTCATCAAGCTCCCGCAAGTCTTCCTGAAATTTTTCAGCTTGATGATGCTTAAATGCACCCAGCTTGTGTGCGACAAAAATCAGCACGGCTGAAATTAAAATACTAATAAGCATATCGCCAATACCACCCCAAATACCCAAACGCTCAATTTTTCTTGGCAAAAAAGATAAGGGAAACAGAAAGGTACCCGAAAATATTAGCAATCTTAATGCCCAGCGAAGAAGATGAGCTGGCTTTTCGTATTCACTAATAATCCCGATTACTTTATTGATCGAGCAATGCAATGAGTTTTGGTTAATTTCCGTTTTGTGCAGATTCAAACTAAGATTTATCATAGCAATAGAGAGCAATAGCATACATAAAGAATAGATCCAAATCGGAATAAACTCTATGGTTTGCGTGTAATCGAAGGGATTGCCAATCAATATACATAAA
Organism: Pedobacter sp.; assembly: GCA_036399495.1. Classification (GTDB taxonomy): domain Bacteria; phylum Bacteroidota; class Bacteroidia; order Sphingobacteriales; family Sphingobacteriaceae; genus Paradesertivirga. Next base: position 5,615 of record DASWMZ010000087.1, on the reverse strand, counting down.
CCCACAAACGTCCATCCGGCTAAGTATAGGCTCAAGAAGTTAAAACGCCTTTTAACTTTCGACAACCTTGAGGCAGAACGCTCCTTAATCATACTAATTATTAGTCTATCGCTTAGTGCCTGGGTAGATTGCAATTTAATATCAAATTCTTGCCACACTATTTTTAAATTTTCAAAGTTCATGATCTTGTATGTTTAATAATGTTCTCCAGTTTGCTTTTGATTCGGTTAATTCTAACCCCGACATTCGTACGGGTTATTCCAATGATGTCAGAAATTTCATCATAACTTTTTTCATCCAGATATAGCATAATTATTGCTTTTTCGATTTGATTCAGCTTCTCGATCGCTTTCTTCAAAAGCCCTAATTGTTCGTTCTTCAAAGACATTTCTTCTAGATCCGGGATTTGTAATTCTTTGTCAGATAAAGGGAAACGCTCAGGCTTTCTGCTTTCCTTTCTGAAATTGGAAATCGCGGTATTCAATCCAACTCGATACATCCAGGTTGATGGCTTAGAATCATTTCTAAAGGCCGGAAACGAACGCCAAAGCTGGATCACAATTTCCTGGAAAAGGTCTTTCTTATCTTCATCATCATCACAATAGAGGTTACAAATCTTGTAAAGTATCCCTCGATGTTGATTTATTAAACTGATAAAGTGCTGTTCCATAAACGTTTTGCAGAATTAGTCGACAAAGAGTTGCAAATATTACAGATAAGAATTTTTAGATTTGACTTATATCCTTATAAAGACATCTCTGATTGAAATTGAATCGCTTGTTACGTATCCCAAAATGCTTTGTGAATTTTTTACTGTTCCTTTCTGCATCACTGGCAAGCAGCTGTATTAATGATTCTATCCCTAACAATTCTACTAAACTATTTACTTCTGTACCATCGGGCTATAGCAAGCTCGATTTTAAAAACACACTCAAATTCGATAAAAGCTTCAATATTTTCACTTACAGAAGCTATTATAATGGTGGTGGGGTTGGCCTGGCAGATTTTAATAACGACGATTTAATTGATGTTTTCCTTACAGGAAACATGCAGCCAAATAAATTATATCTGAATAAAGGCAATTTCAAATTTGAGGATATCTCTGAAAAAGCCGGAATTAACAAATCTGACCAATGGAGTACCGGGGTGGCTATTGCCGATGTAAACGCGGATGGTTTTGCAGATATTTATATATGTAACAGCGGCGATGAAACTGGCAAAAACAACGCAAACCAACTGTACATCAATAATAAGAACCTAACCTTTACTGAAAAAGCTAATGAATATGGCGTTGCCGACCAGGGCCTAACTACTCATGCGGCTTTCTTTGATTACGACCGAGACAACGATTTGGACCTGTACATTCTAAACAACTCCAACCAGTCTATTGGTACCTTTAATTTAACTAACCAGGTTAGAACGCACCGTGACAGTCTGGGTGGCGATAAACTATTGCGAAATGATAAAGGCAAGTTTGTTGATGTAAGCAAAGAAACCGGAATTTACGGAAGCGTTATTGGGTTTGGAATGGGATTGTCTGTAGCAGACATTGATAACGACGGCTGGCAGGATATCTACATCTCCAATGATTTTTTTGAACGAGATTACCTTTATATAAATAATCAAAAAGGCGGCTTTACCGAAAGCCTTACAAAACAAATTAACAGTATCAGCGCCTCCTCAATGGGTGTCGACATTGCTGATATCAACAATGATGGTCAACAGGATATTTTTGTAACGGAAATGCTTCCTGAAAGTGAGGTAAGACTCAAAACAAATACATCATTCGAAAATTGGGATAAATATATTTACAATTTGAACAATGGCTACCATCACCAGTTTTCACGAAATACGCTGCAACTTAACAATGGCAACAATACTTTCAGCGAAATTGGGCGATATGCAGGGATTGAAGCTTCGGACTGGAGCTGGGGCCCTCTTATTGCTGATTTTGATAATGATGGTTTAAAAGACATCTTCATTGCGAACGGAATTTACCTAGACGTAACTAACCAGGATTACATTCAGTATTTATCAAGCGAAGAAGTGGCAAAAAATGCCCTTCGTGGAGAGGGGCTGGACTACGAAAAGCTGGTTGACCTTATCCCATCTAACCCCATTTCTAACTATGCCTATCGCAATAACGGGAACCTCACTTTCTCTAACGTTGCGAAAAATTGGGGTCTTGAAGAGCCAGGCTATTCTAATGGTTCTGCTTACGCTGATTTTGACAACGATGGCGACCTGGACCTGGTAATTAATAATGTAAACATGCCGGTTTCCCTATACAGAAACGAAAGCCGGCAGCAGCATCCAGAAAACAACTATTTGAAAGTAAAGCTAATAGGCCAGGGTGATAATACAGCGGCCACCGGAGCAAAAGTGACACTTCATTTTGGAAACCAAATAAAAATGCTCGAACAAAGGCCAGGACGGGGTTTTCAGTCTACTGTTGATAGCCGCTTAAACTTTGGCTTAGGCCAGATTAAGAAAGTTGATTCTATAATTGTAGCGTGGCCCAATGGAAAGACCAGGGGTTACATGGATATTAAAACCAATCAGGAGCTAACATTAAACCAGGATAAAGGGGTAATTTACCATAAAGCATTCCAAAAAACACCCTCTATTTCTCTTTTTAAAGATGTAAGTACAAAGTCGACCCTGGATTTTAAACATCAGGAAAACCCTTATACCGATTTCGATTTTGCTCATCTGATATTCCAAATGCACTCTACCCAAGGCCCATGCCTTGCGAAAGCCGATGTAAATGCCGACGGCTTAGAAGATGTGTTTATTGGCGGCGCAAGTGGCCAGGCAGGCTCATTATTTATTCAAAATAAAGCTGGTAGCTTCATTAAGAGCAATCAAATTTTGTTAGAGGCAGACAGCCAGAGCGAAGACGTCGACTGTCAATTTTTTGATGCAGATAATGATTCTGATCAGGATCTTTTCGTTTGCAGTGGCGGCAGCGAATTCAAGGCAGGCTCTCCTGCTTTAAAAAACAGATTGTACGTCAACAACGGAAAAGGGATTTTCAGTAAGTCTGCGCAAATCTTTCCTCCGAAAAATTTGGAGGCTTCAACATCATGCATCGCGGTAGCTGATTATGATGGCGACCAAGATTTGGACATATTTTTAGGAGAACGCTTAAAACCATTTGCTTACGGACGTTCTGTAAACGGATATATTTTACAAAACGATGGAAAAGGAATTTTTAGAGACGTTACACCAATAACTGCTCCTGATTTGAAAAATGTCGGAATGATTACCGATGCACAATGGTTTGATTATAACCGCGATGGTAAACCCGATTTGGTGATTACTGGAGAATACATGCCAATAAGAATTTTCCTTAACGCAAAAGGGACGCTACAAGAAGTTACATCACCCGCAGGATTAGAGAGTTCTCACGGCTGGTGGAACAAATTAGCAATTGCTGATGTAAACAATGACGGTTACCCGGATATAATTGCAGGAAATCATGGCTTAAACAGCAGATTTAGAGCGGGTAAAGATAAACCTGTAACTATGTATTCTAACGATTTTGACAAAAATGGAGTAGTAGAACAGCTTATTTGTACATATAACGGAAAAAAACAATATCCATTAATACTCCGGCATGATCTGGTAGCTCAAATACCCTCTTTGCAAAAGAAGTATTTTAGGTATGAACAATATAAGGAACAAACGGTAGCAGACATTTTCAGCGCTCAGGAATTAAATGGAGCTATAAAGCTTGAGGCCTATAACTTTGAAAGCAGTATTTTAATAAATAACCAAAAAGGGGCGTTCAGGCTTGAAGCTCTACCTATAGAAGCTCAATTTTCTCCAATCTATGGTATTCTTGCAGATGACATAGACCAGGATGGGAAGACAGATCTGCTACTTGGAGGGAACTTTTATCAAAGCAAACCCGATGTGGGGATTTACGATGCTTCTTATGGCTTATATTTAAGAGGTTTGGGTAATGGAAAATTTAAGACTGTACCAGCTTCTGTTAGTGGACTTTCAATTAGGGGAGCGATAAGGGATATCATCAAAATAAATAGAGCAGGGATACCCGCATATTTGATTGCAATTAATAACGACCATATAAAAATTTATTCTAGCAATGGCAGAAAATAGATTTCCAGCGAATCATATGATTTAAACCTTCCATCGCACTAAATGAATTTCTAAATGAAATTTTTACGAGTTTTAATTATTAAGTTAAACTTGAATTTTTTTCAAACATTTATAAAATGTTTTTGTAATTTGGCCCATTAGTACCCAACCATTATAAACCTGGCGATAATTTGAAGAAGCTATTTGCTTTATTAATGCTTGTAACTCTGCTATTTAATAGCTTTGGCTACCGCATTTTAGGGTATTTGGTAGAACAACGTGCTAACACACTTGCCGAGGTACAGCTTGACAATAATAACTACAAAGAATCAGACCTTATTGAAATTAAGATTCCTTTCAAACTACCTTATAGCACAGAATGGAAAGATTTTGAACGTGTAAACGGTGAAATAGAAGTAGACGGGAAATACTATAAATATGTTAAGCGTAAAGTAATTGTCGATTCACTCGTTTTGCTTTGCCTTCCGAACCATCAAAAAGCCAAACTAGAGTCGGCACATGGCCGGTTTTTTGAGCTGGTTAATGGTTTAAAAACCCCTCATCAGAAAAAGTCAGAAAATACATCGGTATTTAAAACACTAATTAGCGAGTATATAGCAAAAGAAAATACTTGGAGTTTACAGGTTCTTCCACAAGAAACCTCAAACTACATTATTAAAAATTCTACCTTACTTTCCCAGTTTAACTTTCAGAAGTTAATTAAGCCGCCAAACTTTAAGGCTTAAAATCAATACTTCCTTCATAGCAACAACACTTGGGTTATACTCAATTTAATAGAGTGTATTTACCGTATAAATAGTTGTTTGAGCTCAATTATTGATTTTGTATTCATCCAGGCACTGCATAATCGCAGGCCCAAATCTCCTATTATTAAATTAACCAAACAAGTACTTTGAAGTGCTTATCTATTGTTATCATGAAATTTTTATACTCTATTTTTACTACTACGAACAAAGTTAACGGCGATGTGGCTTTCGCCAATTACGCTGTGAATCTTGGTCTTACATTCAAGTTCTAAGGATACGATGAGACTATTTAAATTATTTACCTGTGCTGCTGCAATGTTCAGCGGCATGGGCCTATTTGTACCGGCCGTAGCGCAAACGGAGCAGGACGCTCTCATGATGCCTAAGAACACATTATGCGTAGCAGCAGACTTTGGCTATAACAGTTGGTCCGACTACTGGGAAGGTACCTTTAAGCGGAATAATGATAATATCGGGCGGCTTTCGACTAAATCATACATGTTGATGTTGAATTACGGGTTATCTGATAAGTTAAATCTTATTGCCGGATTGCCGTACGTAGCAACTGATGCAAATAAAGGAACCCTTGCCGGATTAAAAGGCTTTCAGGATGTAAGCTTTTTTGTTAAGTGGAAACCGGTTAAAAAGGCCTTCGGTAAGCAAAATATTTCGCTTTTTGCCGTTGGAGGTTATTCTGCACCAAGCAACGATTATAATATCGATTTTATGCCAATGAGTGTAGGA
>DASWMZ010000086.1:0-8514 GCA_036399495.1 Pedobacter sp. | reverse complement strand
GAAAAAGATACCGTAGCTTATATTCTCATGAATGCCGATGTAAAAGGGAATAGCCCGGTACAGGGGATCATGATCTCTTGAAAAAGCGTAAGTATCGGTAGCCCAGTTTAAAAACCTTTTCCCCCTTAAATTGAACGAAGTTGGTTTATCTCCCAAGCCATAAAAAGACTCATCGTTGCTGCATTGCTTTGTACAATAAACATAATAGCCACCAAAATCAACGTTTTCTTCCCAATGCATGGTAGAATAGTCGCTGTTGATAATGAGGTTGTCGTTATCCTCAAAAGAAATCAGGAAATCCTTTTTGTCGATAACACAGGTAACAGTATTAGTAGATACACGGTAACTTTCTTCAGTCTCTTTGAATGAGAATACGGTAACGCGCGTTTCGAGCTTGGGTACTGCGTACGAGAAATCATCTAAAAATGTACCCTGAGGCGCAAGCCTTACTCTTATAATTTCGTCGCTCACAACCCTTATTTCGACTTTGGCGGTGCCATCCGAAAAATAAAAATTGTTATCTACCTGAATGTACTCAGTAACCGTTTGAAGGTATATTTTTTCGATCGGCTTAAGGCCGATGATAGGGTTATTTACGTGATGTACTCCCTCTTCTAATTGCTCAACACTAAATTCTGGCAATTCTGGTACTTCCGGTAACGGATCTTTGTCTATCATTCAATTCCAATATAACGCTGATAATCTATAGCATCGGACGACATTATCAGCTATCCAAATTAATACTACCTTTTTGAACGGCTATAGACGTTCAGTAATGGGGGAATAAATAAAATTCTAATCTATGCAAGTATATTGATATGCAGCTTCTAAAAATAAAAAAAAAGCTTAACCCAGGGAATCGAATGGAATAACACGCAATTGTTTGACCTCTATTCAGGAAAAATTTTGAAAACATACATCTTACTGAGAAACAATGATGTTTATCTTTGGGGCTGTGGAAGTTATTTCGCCTGATCAAATGTTTTCTATCAATTCTGAAGTCGATTTCAAAAAGCTTGCTTTGGCGACATTTCGATATCAGGCTAAAGAAAATGAAGTTTATTCAAGGTACCTAGAATTACTTGGTGTTGCAGTAAACGAAGTAGATACAGTTGAGCAGATTCCTTTCTTGCCAATTGACCTCTTCAAATCACAATCGATAATTTGCGGAACGAATGAGCCTCAGATAATTTTTTCAAGTTCTAGAACTACTGGTTTTGTACAAAGCAAACATCCTGTAAAGGATATTTTAGTGTACATCGACAGTTTTAGAAAAGGCTTTTATCATTTTTATGGTGGAATAAGTGACTACACCATTTTGGCGTTGCTGCCATCTTACCTCGAACGGGATGGATCTTCTTTAATTTATATGGTTGATGATCTGATCAACGAAAGTAAAAATCCCTTAAGCGGATATTTCCTTCACAATCATGACGAATTAAATTCCATTTTGCTTCGCCTTAAGACGGAGAAGAAAAAAACTATTCTAATCGGTGTGACCTATGCTTTGCTCGATTTCACAGAAGCTTTTACCATTAACTTTCCTGAACTTATCGTTATGGAAACGGGTGGTATGAAGGGCAAACGAAAGGAACTGATTAAGGAAGAACTTCATCAATTGCTCTGTAAAGGCTTTGGCGTTGAAGATATTCACTCAGAATATGGGATGACCGAGCTGCTTTCACAAGCTTATTCGCAAGGAAAGGGAATATTTAAAACACCGCCGTGGATGCGGGTTCTTGTTAGGGACACAAACGATCCGTTCTCTATCCTGGAACCTGGGAAAACCGGCGGCTTAAATATTATTGATCTTGCTAATATTTACTCTTGTTCGTTTATAGCCACACAAGATTTAGGCCGAAGGCATGAAGATGGAAGCTTTGAGGTTTTAGGCCGCTTTGATAATAGTGATATTAGGGGCTGTAATCTTTTGGTTCAGTAATCTTATTCCACTATTAATAAAAAGTAATTCTTTTTCCCTTTTTGGACGATTAAATAAGTCCCGTTTACAAGTTTATCAGCATCCACCGTTTCAACCGGATCTGCGACCTTTTCCCGGTTTATAGCAACCCCTCCGCCTTGAATCATTTTTTTGGCTTCGCCTTTGGAAGCGAAAACCTGAGATTTTTCGGCAAGCAAATCGGTAACGTTGATACCAGATGAGAGCTCTTCTTTTGAAATCTTAAATTGAGGCACGCCTTCAAAGACCTCTAAAACATCCTCAAGATTTAACTGCGCTAGAAAATCAACCGAACCAGTTCCAAATAAGAACTCGGAGGTTTTTAAAGCAGTTTGCAAAGCCTCTTCTGAATGGGTGCGGATTGTTATTTCTTCAGCAAGTGCTTTTTGAAGTATTCGCATATGAGGAGCAGCATCGTGCTCAGTTTCCAGAGCCTCGATTTCTTGTTTGCTTTTGAGAGAGAAAATTCGAATCCAGCTTTTTGCATCAACATCGGTAGTGTTTAACCAAAACTGATAGAATTTATAAGGCGACGTTTTTTTACTGTCGAGCCAGATTGCTCCGCTTTCGGTTTTACCGAACTTCGTACCATCAGCCTTCTTTATGAGTTGCGTAGTTATCGCGAAAGCGGTACCGGCATCCTTTCTCCGGATTAATTCGGTTCCGGTAACTATATTTCCCCACTGATCCGAGCCGCCCATTTGAACCAGGCATTTTTTGTTCTTCCACAACCAGTAAAAGTCATAGCCTTGTACCAACTGATAACTAAACTCTGTAAACGACATTCCGGTTTCGCCCTCAAGCCTCTTCTTCACCGAATCCTTCGCCATCATATAATTCACCGTGAGGTGCTTTCCAACATCACGAATAAAATCCAGGAAACTGTAATTTTGAAACCAATCGTAGTTATTAACCATTTCGGCACTGTTCTCACCGCTGCCAAAATCAAGAAACTTCTTCAGTTGATTTTCTAAGCAAGTTACATTATGAGTCAGAACATCTTCCGAAAGCAAGTTCCGCTCCGCAGATTTCCCTGACGGGTCTCCTACCATTCCTGTTGCTCCGCCAACCAAAGCATAGGGTTTATGTCCGGCTCGCTGAAAATGGATTAAGGTCATAATTTGTGTTAAATGGCCTACGTGAAGTGAATCCGCAGTCGGGTCAAATCCAATATAACCGGCGGTCATACCTTTGTTTAACTCCTCTTCAGTTCCCGGCATGATATCATGCAGCATACCTCTCCAGCGTAATTCTTCAACAAAACTCATGTGTATGGATTAAAAGCTGCAAAGATAGAAGAATTGAGAAATTAAAAACTGCCTTAAAAGGGAGATGTTAACTCGATATGCAGGAAATTGAAATTACAAAACGCGAAACGCTGGCAGAAAAGGCCTACCGTTTGGAATGGATCAATCTAAAAAAGACCCAAAACGGAAAGACAGATACACAAGAACGGGAAGTTTATTTTAGACCTGAAGGGGCAACAATCCTACTGATTGACCGGGAGCGAAAAACGGTGTTATTAACCAAGCAATTTCGTTTACCTGTCCATCTTAAAGGTGAGAAGAGTTTATTATTAGAGGCCTGTGCCGGCATCATAGACGACGGCGAAATACCCGAACAAGCCATTGTACGCGAAGTGGAAGAAGAAACCGGCTACAGGATCTCTGAAATTAAGCGTGTTGCAGAAGGATTTATGACACCTGCTTCAGTTACAGAATACGTTTACTTTTTTACCGGATTTTATTCTACCGACATGAAGGTAAATGAAGGTGGCGGAAAGGAAGAAGAGGGGGAAGACATTGAGCTCATCGAGATTTCGGGAGATGAAGCAAAGCAATTATTAACAGGTGGACAGTTACGAGACGTGAAAACGATTTTGCTACTTCAACACGCGATCATCCAAAATCTAATCTAAAATCCTATCTTGTATTAATGCTATTCTCTTGATGATGGCTTAATCAGGAGGTTATGAATTTTCTATCGCATTTTTATTTCGACAAATCGAATTCGGATCCCCTGGCAGTAATTGGTATGGTGCTTCCCGATCTGCTAAAGAACGCAAATAAGGAATGGAGTCCACGACCCGAGAAACATGAACTCGATTTTAAAGAGAGTGGATTACAAAACATCTATTCTGGTTGGAAACGTCATCTGGCTGTTGATAAGCATTTTCACTCTTCAGATTTCTTCCATACTCATACAAAACAAATTGGCAGGCTCGTCGCACCATTCTTAGGCACTTCGCCGGCAAAGCCATTTTTTGTTGCGCATATAGCACTTGAGTTGATGCTTGATAGTCTGCTTTTGAAATCGGACACAATAGATAGCTCCGTCTTTTATACTCATTTAGAAAATGCTAATAAAGAGACGATCCGGAAGTTTCTTATAGTGAATAACATATCAGATTCAAACGTATTTTTCAATTTCCTGGATGATTTTATACGATCGCGCTACCTTAACTCTTACAGCCAGCCCGGCGAAGTTGTTTATGCTTTGAATCGTATCTGTATGAGGGTTTGGGATAATCCATTTGATGAAACTCAAAAGCTTTATCTAAAAGGCGTTTTGTTAGAGTACCAGGATACCTTACAGGAAAGCTATATGAATATTTTTGATGAAATAGACAGGAAATTAATCTCCGAAAAAATCTAAAGCACTACTTTAAACTTCTCAAAATCCTATCTTCGTTCATGTCACTCTTTGATATTCAAGAACAAATGGATGCGCTCGTTAAAGAGCTTAATCATCATAATTACAATTACTACGTTTTAGCGCAGCCAACCATATCCGACTATGAGTTTGACCTCAAATTAAAGCAGCTCGAAGAGCTAGAAAAGCAGTATCCCGAGTACCAAGACGAGAACTCTCCTACTCAAAAAGTAGGAGGAGATATCACTAAAAAGTTCGAGACCGTAAGGCACAGATGGCCAATGCTTTCCTTAGGAAACACCTATAGCGAGCAGGATTTAAGGGACTTTGATGATCGTATTCGTAAAGCGATAGGCAGCGATTTTGAATACGTTTGCGAATTAAAATTCGATGGCTTATCCATCAATCTTACTTATGAAAAAGGAAAGTTATTACAGGCCGTAACACGCGGTGATGGCACCAAAGGCGATAAAGTTACCACCAACATTAGAACCATACAAAAAATCCCAAAAGTGCTTAAAGGCTCCGGTTACCCGGAAAGCTTTGATATCCGCGGTGAAATCTTTATGCACCGAGCGGCATTCGAGAGGTTAAATAATGAGCGGCTAGAAAAGGACGAAGTTCCGTACGCCAATCCCAGAAACTTTGCAGCCGGTACAGTTAAATTACAGGATTCATCTGAAGTTGCCAAACGCCCTTTAGATTGCTTTCTGTACTTTCTTTATACTGAAAAAAGATTATTTAAAACACATTGGGAAAGCCTTCAGGCAGTTTCCGAATGGGGACTTCATGTATGTGAGCACAATAAACTGACTAAAAATATTGATGAAGTTTTAGAATTCATACACCGTTGGAAAGAAAAGCGCTTCCATTTAAGCTATGACATAGATGGTATTGTTATTAAAGTAAACAACTATAGTCAGCAGGAGGAGTTAGGGTTCACTGCTAAATCACCACGTTGGGCAATATCTTATAAATATAAAGCGGAAGAGGTTGAAACGATTCTAGAAAGTGTTAGCTACCAGGTTGGCCGTACGGGCGCCGTTACACCGGTGGCCAACTTAAAGCCCGTTTTACTGGCAGGAACAACCGTCAAGCGAGCCACATTGCATAATGCCAATGAAATACTCAGGCTTGACTTGCACAAGGGCGATGCAGTGTTTGTAGAAAAAGGCGGTGAAATCATCCCTAAAATCATTGCGGTCAATACTGTTAAAAGAGCTGAAAACGCAGAACGTATTAAATACCTAGATACCTGCCCTGAATGTGGAAGCAACTTAATTCGGAAAGAAGGCGAAGCGGTTCATTATTGCCCGAACGATGAAAGTTGTCCGCCACAAATTGTAGGTAAAATGCAGCATTTCATCAGCCGAAAGGCAATGAATATAGACGGCCTAGGAAACGAAACGATAGAAACTTTATACCGAAAAGGGTTAGTTGAACATATCAGCGATCTCTACCTCTTGCATGAGAAAGGCGAAGAATTGAGACAAATGGAGCGCTTTGGTGAAAAATCTATCCAAAACATGCTAGACGGGATTGAGCGCTCTAAGCAAATGCCTTTTGAAAAGGTGCTGTTTGGCTTAGGTATTCGATACGTGGGGGAAACCGTGGCCCGTAAAATTGCTAAGCACTTCAAAAACATCGACAGCCTGATGAGTGCATCCTATGAAGAACTACTTACGGTTGATGAAATCGGTAGCAGGATTGCGGAAAGCCTTGTCGAATATTTTCATGATCCAAGACATTTGGAGCAGTTAGAGAAGTTAAAGGCCGCAGGCCTGCAATTTAGCACTGATGAAAAAGAAGTGTCACTTGCCAGCGATAAACTTGCAGGTAAAAGCTTCATCATTTCCGGCGTATTTGAAGATTTCAGCAGAGATGAGCTTTCAGAAATCATCCAATCTAATGGCGGAAAGATTTTAAGCAGCATTTCTGCGAAGCTTGACTATTTAGTTGCAGGAGATAATATGGGCCCTGCAAAGCTTGAAAAAGCTCAAAAATTAACCATTCCAATTATATCCGATAAGGAGCTTCTTAAACTTCTGGATGAGTAATATTAAATTTCAGTCGTAGAAATTGATAAATCAACCTTAAATTAGCAGGCTATTAGGTTCTAAGATTCTAAAACAACGAAGCTAAAGCCTGCAATTAAAATTAGGATGAATAAATTCCATGGAACAGGTGTAGCCTTAGTTACTCCGTTCAATACAGACGGTTCGATAGATTTTGAGGGGTTGAGAAGATTAATCAACTCTCAAATTGATGGTGGTGTAGAATACCTTGTATCGTTAGGAACAACTGGTGAAGCGGCTACACTTAGTAAGGAAGAGAAAAAAGCTGTATGGGATTTCATAAAAGAAACTGCTGCGGGGCGTTTACCGCTCGTTGCGGGAATTGGAGGAAATAATACCGCCGAGGTTATAGAAGCCATTGAATCGTTTGATACAGATGGATATGATGCTATTTTATCAGTAAGCCCGTATTATAGTCGTCCAACTCAGGAAGGCATCTACCAACATTATAAAGCTGTTGCGGATGCTTCGGAGCTAGCTGTTATTTTGTATAATGTGCCGACAAGAACAGGCAGCAACATGACTGCTGAAACCACTTTACGCCTTGCTCATGATTTTGATAATATCATTGGCATAAAGGAAGCAGCAGGAAATTTTGAACAGTTTAACAGAATTCTGGAGCAGAAACCTGAGGATTTTCTTTTTATTTCGGGAGATGACAGCGTTTCACTGCCTTTAATTGCAATGGGCGCAGTTGGTATAATCTCCGTGGTGGCAAATTCAATACCATCACAATTTTCTACTATGATTCGCCTTTGCATTGAAGGAAATTTTGAGGAGGCGAGGAAACTACATTATCAGGTACTTGAGTTCACCAATTCGATATTTCTCGAAGGAAATCCATGCGGTGTTAAGGAAGCACTCCAACATCTAGGCGTTTGCAATAATACCTTACGATTGCCTTTAGTGAATGTAAGTACCAATGTCTCTGATAAGATAAAAGCAGAACTTGAAAAACTCACTGTTAATTATTAATCTGTATCCAAATAAGAAAGTGTTGATTGATTGAGGAGTAATAAACTTAAACTTATGATAGCAAACACACCCGAACCTCCTTACTATGCAGTGATCTTTAGTTCAGTTAGAACAGACGTAAATGATGGATATTCTGAAATGGCTGATTTAATGGTGGGATTAGCTCGTAAGCAAGAAGGATTTATCGGTGTTGAAAGTGCAAGAAATGAACTTGGAATTACCGTTTCGTATTGGAAAGATATTGAGTCAATTAAAAAATGGAAACAGAACTCCGACCATTTGACTGCTCAAAATAAAGGTCGAGCAGCATGGTATAAACACTATAAAACAAGAATATCTAAAGTAGAAAGAGACTATGGGTTTAACAAATAAAAATGGCGGATGCCAAAATTGGCATATATCATAATAGTTAAAGCTCTATATTAAAGGTTGGCGGCATTTAATCAAGTGGCCCTGGAGACAGGATACGCGTCGGAATTTGCCATAAGCCAGAGCAATTTATTCAGCCTTAATTTAGGCGCGAAAAAGCCCCGTATGAAACATACGGGGTTTATTTTTAACAGCTAACTATTTACCTGTATTTTTTGATTCTTGAATTTCTAAACGAATAGCTTGAGCAAGGTTTTTAATATCCTGTAAACCTTTTCTAACGCGGGTTCCAGCAGCGCTGTTTCCTTTGTTATAGAATTTGTCTGCGTCGCCATCTAAGCCATTGATTAAATCTCTTAGCTCAGTAAATCTTTCGAATTTTGCCATTGTTAAATAAGTTTAGTTTTAATGAGTTAATATTTTTATAAGCTATAAGCGAATGTAACGGCTTTTTCTATAAAAAAAAATTATTTAAAAAATTAA
>DASWMZ010000085.1:0-20569 GCA_036399495.1 Pedobacter sp. | reverse complement strand
CGGGAACAGAAACCAATCTCATAGCTTACTGGAATTTTGAAGAAAGCATAGGAACCGGAATAGAAGATGTAAGCATCAATAATAACAGTGGAATAATTCAGAATGGTGATGGTGATGAATTTGCGGCGAATTCTTTGTTGTACGCTGTAGTTTTAGATGAAGATACGAACATATCGTTACGCTTAGGCGGAAGCGATCTGGATGATCAGTCATCGATAACAGCAATCGTCACGGGCCTTCCTGCGAACGGAAAATTGTATCTCACTAACGATGGCACTACAAAAGGAACTCAACTAACTGCAACTCCTGTTACCCTTAGCGGGGCAAAGCCGGGAAGAGTAATATACGAGCCTAACCCTAATTATTATGGTACAGATGCTTTTGGTTACCAGGTATCTGATGGGGTACAAAATTCAACTAATACAACAACAGTCAATCTTACTATAAATAATGTAATTGATGTACCTGCAATCCAGGCTTCTTCTATCTCTTTCTCAAATGTTTCGGCTACTACAGGTATCGATATCAGCTGGACAAACGGCGACGGAACCAAACGGGTGGTGTTTGTTTTAGAAGGGGATGCGGGCTCGGCGGCACCTGTTGATAACACTACTTATACTGCTGATACAGTATTCGGTTCAGGTACTCAGATCGGAACCAGCGGCTGGTATGCCGTGTATAACGGCACCGATACCTCGGTTTCTGTTACCGGACTGGCACCCGGTAAAACCTATCGTGTCATAGTTATGGAATACGCCATTCTGGGATCGGAGAGTGCTTACAACACCAGCAGCACAAGTGGTAATACGGCGAATGTTATCATTCCCAAGCTCGATCAATCGATCACTTTAGCTACAAGTGATACCAAAACTTACGGCGATGCTGACTTTGACCCCGGAGCAACCAGTGATGCCTCACTTACAGTAACCTATGAGAGCAGCGATACTAACATCGCCACCATTGTTAGCGGAAAAGTTCATATCGCGGCTGCAGGCCAGGTAACAATTACCGCCAAACAGGCCGGTAACGGAACTTACAACGCCGCTCCCGATAAGTCTCAGACTTTGACGATTAATAAGAAACAACTGACCGCTTCCTTAACAGGATCGGCAACTAAGGTTTATGACGGCACATCTGCTGCGACTTTAACTTCATCCAATTATCTCTTAAGCGGTGTGGTGGGTTCTGAAAGCATTGCCCTGAACAATCCGGCATCGGGTACCTTCGACAGCCAGGATGTGGGTACGGCTAAAACGGTATCGGTAACGGGCCTTGCTATTTCGGGTTCAAATGCCTCCAACTATGCCCTGAGCTCCGCCTCGGCAAGTGCGGCAATTGGTAGTATTACACAAAAGCAACTGACCGCTTCCTTAACAGGATCGGTAACTAAGGTATATGACGGCGCCTCTGCTGCGACTTTAGCTTCATCCAATTACCTCTTAAGCGGAGTTGTTGGAACAGATGCCGTCTCGTTAAACAATCCGGCTTCGGGTACCTTCGACAGCCAGGATGTGGGTACGGCTAAAACGGTATCGGTAACGGGCCTTGCTATTTCGGGTTCAAATGCCTCCAACTATGCCCTGAGCTCCGCCTCGGCAAGTGCGGCAATTGGTAGTATTACACAAAAAGCAATCACGGTAACGGCCGATGGAAAAAGTAAAACGTATGGTACTGCCGATCCTGCCCTCACCTATACCTTTACCCCTGCCCTTGAAGGAAGCGACGCTTTCAGCGGCAGCCTAAGCAGAGCAGCAGGCGAAACTACAGGCACTTATGCGATAAGTCAGGGCAGCGTGGCCTTGAGCACTAATTACACAATCGGTTTTACACCGGCTAATTTTATAATTAATAAAGCTCCGCTAAGCATCATAGCCGACCAACTGGTGAAATTCCAGGGACAGCCCAATCCGACGCTTACTTATACTTATTCGGGTTTTGTAAATAATGAAACCAGCACTGTTTTAACCTCGCATCCCACAGCAAGCACAGTGGCCACTCAGACATCCTCATCAGGGGCATATCCGATTGTCCTTTCGGGAGCAGCAGCTACTAACTATGCTATCTCGTATGTAAATAAAACATTAACTGTAGTTGCAGGGCAGGTGTTAACTATAAACTTTGCCGCATCAACAGTATTGGAAAACTCCCCAACTGGTACAACGGCCGGGACACTTACTTCCACCTCAGATGATCCGGCTTCTCAATTTAGCTACACTTTGGTCTCTGGTTCAGGCGATACAGACAACAGCCTGTTCAGCATTTCGGGCGATAAAATTAACGTAGCAGCGAATCTCGATTTCGAAAACAAAGCGAACTATTCAGTACGTGTACGTTCAACTACGCTTTACAACCAAACGCTTGAAAAAACTTTTACCATCACGATTAATAATGTGAATGAACAGCCGGCAATTCAGGCTTCTGGTATTACGTTTACAAATATTTCCAACAGTACGGGTATGGATATCAGCTGGATAAACGGCGATGGCTCGCAACGCGTGGTGTTTGTTTATGAAGGCAATACCGGCTCGGCTGCACCGATCGATAATACGAACTACACTGCCAATACGATATTCGGTTCTGGTACTCAGATTGGAACCAGCGGATGGTACACTGTATTTAACGGCACCGGCACCTCTGTTTCTGTTACCGGATTGGAGCCGGGTAAAACCTACCAGGTCATGATCGTGGAATACACTATTTTGGGTTCTGAAACAGCTTACAACAGTAGTAGCACCAACGGTAATACAGGTAATGTTACCATGCCTAAGCTTAATCAAAGCATCACCCTGGCAGCCAGTAATACTAAAACCTACGGCGATGCAGACTTTGACCCCGGAGCGACAAGTGATGCCTCACTTGCAGTAACTTATCAGAGCAGCGACACAAATATTGCTTCTATCGTTAGTGGCAAAGTCCATATCGTGGCTGCAGGCCAGGTGTCAATCACAGCCCAACAGGCCGGAAACAGCACTTATAATGCCGCGGATAAGGTTCAGACCTTAACGATCAACAAAAAACAATTAACTGCTTCCCTAACCGGCTCCGTAAGTAAAACTTTCGACGGAACAACTGCAGCCGCCTTAACCACATCTAATTACATTTTAACCGGCGTGGTTGGAACAGAGAGTATCACCTTAAATAATCCAACGGCAGGAACATTCGACACTAAAGATCAAGGCACAGGTAAAACCGTATCGGTTAGCGGGCTTTCGGTTTCTGGTGTTACTGCGTCAAATTATGACTTGAGCTCTACCACAGCAAGTGCAGCAATTGGAAGTATTTCGCAAAAAGCAGTTGCCATATCGGCAGAGGCAAAAAGTAAAACCTTCGGAGATGCCGATCCTTCACTAACGTATACATTCACTCCGGCCCTTGCAGGAAGCGACGCTTTCAGCGGCAGCCTGACAAGAACAGCGGGCGAGAATACAGGCACCTATCTAATCAGTCAGGGCAGCCTCGGCTTAAGTACTAATTACACGATCAGTTTTACTCCGGCTAATCTTACTATTAATAAAGCTCCTCTAACCATCACAGCCGACGATCTGGTGAAATTCCAGGGGCAGCCCAATCCGACGCTTACTTACTCCTACTCAGGGTTTGTAAACAACGAAACAAACACGGTCCTTACTTCTCAGCCGGTGGCCAGCACAGAGGCCAATGAAGCATCATCACCGGGAACGTATTCCATTACCCTTTCAGGAGCGGCAGCTAATAATTATGCCATCGCTTATCTAAATAAGACATTAACTGTAGTTGCGGGGCAGGTGTTAAGCATTAACCTTGCAGCATTAACAGTATTGGAAAACTCCCCAACGGGCACAACTGCGGGAACACTTACCTCCACATCAGACGATCCGGCATCTCAATTCACTTATTCGCTCATATCAGGGACGGGTGATACCGACAACAGCCTGTTTAGTATTTCGGGGAATCAGATTACCGTAGCAGCGAATCTGGATTTCGAAAACAAAGCGAACTATTCAGTCCGGGTACGATCAACTAATCAATACAACCAATCGCTTGAAAAAACATTCACTATTACTATTAATGATGTGAATGAACAGCCTACGCTCAACAGCATAAGCAATCAAACGATCTGTTATTCGCCCGGGCAGGAGTCTGTCGCTTTAAGCGGCATTACAGCCGGGCCTGAAGGTGGTCAAAGCACTAAAATTTCTGTAACCTGTACTAACAGCTCCATCTTCGAAAAGCTTGAGGTAATACAGGCTAGTTCTTCTGGCAATGCACTGATCAAATATAAATTAGCAAATAGAGCCTTTGGAAACGCTGTAATTAATATTGAAGTTAAAGATAACGGTGGAACCACAAACAGTGGAAATAACACGATTACTAAAAGTTTTAATCTTAATGTAAATACTCTGCCCGAACTTACTATAAAGTCTGATAAGGCGGATGTTCTTTCAAAAGGTGAAGTTGCAACACTTAAGGGTGAAGTTACAACCGGAAACGACGGACTCATTTATACCTGGGCAAATGCCGAAGGGATTTTGAGCGGCAAAAATACTAATACCTTAACCGTCAGACCTCAAGAGACTACCACTTACCACTTAACGGTCACTAATGCACAGGGGTGTAATATTGAAAAGGAAATCACCGTTGCCGTAAATGCCGATTTTTTAGTGGTAAACGGAACCAACATTCTAACCCCAAATGGGGATGGCGTAAACGACCGACTGGTTATTCGAAATTTAGATATGTATCCGAACAATGAAGTAAAGATATTCGACAGAGCCGGAAGATTACTGTTGAATAAAAAGAATTATGGCAACGACTGGGACGGCAGTTTGAACGGAGTATTCCTGACTGAAGATACCTACTACTATGTTGTGGATTTTGGCCCAGGGATAACTAAAATAAAAGGCTTTGTTTCAATTCTTAAAGATTAACAATAGGTATGATTAAATCATGAGGACTCATCCATCCAGGTTCACCCTGATAACTAGTTAACGAAAAAAACGCCACAATTCTTCGGGAAAACCGAAAGGAGGTATGTTACGCAGGCGATGAAGGCCACGTGAATTGAGGAAATTTACGGAAGAGGCTCAACTAAGATAAGCTCAATGATCTTAAATCAGGAAACAGTCGTAGCCGGCGACGTTTTCTTTTTGCCTGCAGACCGCATGCATACTTATCGGCAAAGAACTTTTAACTGCCTAAATTCAATAAACTTCAATATCACTTATTCGCATCTACGATTTTGCCCGGGTAAATGATCAGGGCATAAACGCAGCTGAATACCGAAGAAGCGTTAGCGGCGCTCGATTACGAAGTTTGTGAATGAATACAATCGGTGTACGCTAAAAAAACTAATGGAGCGGTACCGGTAGGCAGTTCCCTTATTTTACCACCAATATTTTAGAATCCATTTAACCGTTAACCCGCGATTACTCTTTCGATTCTTTTTTGTGGCCGGCTCGTACACCTTAGATTATGGCAGCGCAACAATAAAAGCCCAACGAGGAGACTGCGTATTTATAACTGGGACTATCAAAGAGGCAAGTTGGAAACGGAGAGCAGGTATAAAATATTAAAGAGTTATATTATTCAACCTTTACTTCCAGTAGAAAACACCTCTTGTTCTCCCGTGGGTTACTGAACTCTGTTTTGCGCTCATACGCTACGGCAGGCTTTCTACACTGGGCTGGTATCCGCTTCAATCAGGTTTTAATGGATAGGTTAGCCCGTTGTGGGCGAATTAAACTTCCTAAAGCTTAAAACTTTAAGAGTGCTGGCAACGCCTGTATTATCCTTTCATGGCCATGAATATAGCAATAGAACATCTCAACCAATTTTTGTTGCACTCACTTGTAAAGACTAGTTTTCTGATGGATGCATATTGTGTGAAAAGCAAGAACGGCAACTTGGATTGTTGAGTCTAAGGAAGCGGCATGAAGCAAGGACTTTAATTGACAGTCTATAAGTAGCATCTGGCACGACTTATTATAAAGAACTAAAGAATAGCGCAAAACACCAACTTAGAGTTAAAGTTGGAATGCACTTAAGTGTAAGTCAATTATTTATATGATGCCGTTAGTATAATGGGGAGAATTGGGGAATACAATCCCTAACTAATTTACAATATCTGTTTAAATACTGTTTTAAAAGCTTCAAGAAACCACAAATTAAAGCTATTCCCATACCATGAGCTATTTTGTTTAGCTGGTATGAGTTTTGTCTTAGTACGAATAGAAAGATTAATAGTTACAATTAATTTAAAAAATATTACGAAAACATAATTACATAATAGAATCCATGACTTACTTAAACAAGACAAAATTATTTATCTGCATTACGGTTCTTTTTCTGGCAGCTAATGTGTCAAAAGCACAATTGAATCCCCTATCGGGAATATATTTTCAAAACCAATATTTAGCCAATCCAGCAATGGCCGGTAAAGAAAAGGGATTAATCTTAAATATGGGTTTCAAAAAGCAATGGTCGTCAATGGTTGGAACCCCGCAGACACAGGCATTTACTGCGGAATACGGTTCAGATAAGAAAGTTGCTTTCGGGATCAATATTCAAACTGAGGAAGCTGGTTTAATAAAACGCAGTAGAGTGATGGGCACATATTCCTACCTTCTGCCTCTTGATGATGGTAACCGTAAATTACGTTTAGGGCTTTCTATGGGGGTTATGAATGAGCGACTGATGACGGAGCAAATTGATGGAGAGGTAAATGATGTTACAGTGAGCCGCTTTAACGAACGGCCAGCTTATCTGGATGGCGATTTTGGAGTGGCTTATACCAGCGACAAATTAACGATACAAGGTGCCATTCCAAATTTGAAAGGATTTCTTGGCAAAGATGATATAAACGGAGCTGTCGACCGTGCCCTTTTCTTTACCGCTGTAAGTTATAAGTTTTACTTCCCAGAAGCGTTTGATGGCTTAGGTTTTGAACCCCGGTTGGGTTATCGAAGTGTTCACGGTTTTAATAATATTATTGATGCAGGAGGCGACATTTCCGTGTCTAACGGAGCTGCACACTTAACGGCTATCTACCATAGTTCAGAAAGTGCGACATTTGGCTTAGGGGCTTCGATAAAGTCTTTGGGCGTTATTACTGCAAACTACACCACTGCTACCGGGGCTCTAAGTGGTTATACATATGGAAATTTTGAATTGGGTATTAGGCTTCATTTTTTGAAGTCAAAAGAATCCTTATAATGTTGGTAGTTAATCTTAAGAAAGATCTTCTCTACAGTGTCAATGTTTCACTTCAGGCTTCTATTTCTAAGAATTTTGGAGATAGTACGAGTTAGTATTCATATTCTGGCTTTACTTAAGCACTTATATGCCCAAGATAAGATAAGCCCAACATTGAAAAACTTAATATTCTGTTTTGAGAGACAAAACCCCTTAAACCCTGCTAACAAACCTATTCCCCTTTATATAAAATCTCCATGGAATACTTTTATACGGCTCTGCTATATTCAATCCAATTCTCGGACAGGCTACAATACCATCCGAGCTGATTTGCATACCTGTGTCTTCAATCCAAATCACATCCCCGGAAAGGGAAACACCATTATGAATTTTTTGCAAACCCAAAGCTTTGGCTAAAGCTCCCGGTCCCTTACACAAACGCCTGTCGTCATTTTGAAAACCTCTTCGGAACCGCATAATATCCAAACCTATGGTTGGCTCAATAGCTCTTATCAGGATTGCATGAGAATCTCCTTCTTCGCCAGTCACAATATTCAGCATATCGTGAATGCCGTAACAGATGTACATATAAACAACACCTCCTTTCGCATACATAATTTCATTTCGAGTTGTTCGGCGATGATTATAAGCATGAGAGCCAACATCTTCCGGGCCCCGGTAAGCCTCGGTTTCTACAATAGTGCCTCCTGATAATTCACCCTCAACAAAAGTTAGTAAACGTTTGCCCAACAAATTTCCGGCAAGCGAAACTACATCAGTACTTTGATAATATTCAAGAGGAAGCTTCATGTTGCTTTATAACCCTTCTTTGTAAATTGCGTGGATTAGTAAACGCAATCAGGATTGGAGTGACCATAATTATTTCGTTCGACGACATAATTCGTTTCCCAATTAACCAGAGGTTTTTCTCAGCTTGAAGATGCTTAATATACCTGCAGTAATTATTAGGTACATCAGATGATTATCCAACGAGGCGTGTACTTCAATAGTATCACTCGATGCAGAAATAACAGAGGTTTTAATGGATAATTGATATAGGCTAACTATTTTATCAATAGCACAAAGTGAAAAAATCAGTAGGGCAAAAGCTATTTTCATAATCTCCAATCAGTAGAAAGCGCTTTCTCATATTGATCGTTAAATAATCAATAATCTAGATTGAGATATTAAAGTTGGGAAATATATCTCACATTGAGAAATAATTTCCCAACTTTTTTTGAATCATTTTACTGCCAAAAACCGGGCCGCTACCAGATGCTTTTTTTCCTAGTCCGCCCGCCTAAGCCTAAAGCACCAAGCAAACTCCGGGTAATAATAGTTGCAGCTGTTCTGCCAGCACTTCTTACAATAGGATTATCAAAAAAACTTACCTCTTTTTTCGCTGGTTTTTCTTGTTTTTCCTCTTCCTCTTCTTCTAAGGCTGCTGTTTTAGCAGCAGCTTCTTCAAGTTTGGCATTCAAAATTTCATAAGCACTTTGGCTATCCATTGGTTCATTGTACTTAGATACAAGTCGGCTTTTTGAAACAATTGAATCGATTTCAGATTCTGTCAACACATCCATACGGCTTTTAGGTGGAGCCATCATGACATGCGCAAGCGGTGTAGGAATTCCCTTTTCATTAAGCATCGTCACTAATGCCTCTCCTATTCCAAGCTGGGTAATCAGCTCGTCGGTTTGATAAAAGGTAGTATCCGGATAGTTTTCCGCGGTTTGTTTAATTACTTTCCGATCTACCGCTGTAAAAGCTCTTAGCGCATGCTGCACTTTCATTCCCAGCTGACTCAAAACACTTGACGGTACATCCATCGGATTTTGGGTGATGAAAAATATTCCGATTCCTTTAGAGCGGATTAATTTAATAATGGTTTCAATTTGCTGCAACAAGGCTTCACTGGCTTCCTGAAAAATAAGGTGGGCTTCATCAATAAACATCACCAGCTTCGGTTTATCTAAATCGCCTTCTTCCGGATTTATAGCATAAAGTTCGGCTAATAATTGAAGCATAAACGTAGAAAATAGCTTAGGCCGATCCTGCAAATCAGTCACTCTTAGCACGTTGATCATCCCTCTACCATCCTGATTTATTCGCATTAAATCTTCCACTTCAAAACTTTTCTCCCCAAAAAACACATCGGCACCCTGTTGCTGCAGTTCAACAACTTTTCTTAAGATTGTACCCGTGGTAGTGGTTGATATGCGACCGTATGATCTTTCCAATTCTTCTTTTCCTTCTTCGGCAGCAAACTGAAGTACTTTAATAAAATCTTTCAAATCCAATAACGGCAATTTATTGTCATCGCAATATTTAAATATCATAGCTAGCACACCGCCTTGCGTATCATTCAGACCCAAAATTTTAGACAGCAACACCGGGCCAAATTCGCTCACGGTAGCTCTTAGTCGCACACCTTTCTGATTACTTAGAGAAAGTAATTCAGCAGGATATTGGACGGGTTCATAGTTAATCCCCAGCACCTGACACCGTTCCTCAATTTTAGGATTTGTAGTTCCCGGCATGGCAATGCCACTTAAGTCGCCTTTAATATCTAGCAATAAAACCGGTACACTGGCATCGCTTAAACCTTCACTTATCATTTGAAGTGTTTTTGTTTTTCCGGTACCCGTTGCACCAGCTATTAAGCCATGTCGGTTCATGGTTTTTAAAGGCACATTCACTGCTGCGCCCGCTATAACGGTTCCATCTAAAACGGCCTTGCCAAGGCTAATACTTTCACCTTTAAAGGTATAGCCTGCGGTAATGGCCTCTATAAAAGCCTGTTCTGTTTTCATCGGAGAATATTTTGTTTAGGGGTGAAATTATCACGAGCATTTCAGTAATTTTTAAGAGCAGTTTGTCATGATGGTTCCATCAGGAAATATTGAAAGTCTCATTAAATATTTTGATTGTTGTAATCTACTAATTATTAATAATCGAACCAGTACTGGGTTCGATTTTGCGCAGTACGGAGACGAAAGCTTCGTAAATAGCTCTTAGACGGGAGATTTCAAGAATCCCTTCATTAATCCTCAACTCTAGGAAAGCTGCCTCCACCTCAGTATTGTGTGAAGAATGATGTCCAATATGAAAAGTAAAATCTTCTAACGATTGAATAACTTCCCGCATGGACGAATCGTACAATATACTCTTGGCACGATCCGCATCATTCGTTTTAACCACAATCTTCTTGTCAAATTCGACGTACCCGAGCTCAACATCTTCCATCCCGAAAAACTTTCCGACGGTATCGATAAAATCCTGGGGATGGATAGAGAATTTAAACTGATTGAACGTTTTAAGATTAGATGTTAGCCGAGTAAGAGCGTATCCGCTTTCGAAGCCTCCTCCCAAATCAATATCAATATCCAGCATTACGGAACGGTCTTGCTGTTCAATTACGGCACTATATTCATAAACATCCGGATCGGCATTAAAATCGGATTCAATGCGCTTCCAAATTTGGTCGGTGTCCCCTGAAATAATTTTTGCTTCGTTCATTGTTTTGGTCTATAAATCATCAACCAGTAAGTTCTCAATGTGTTTCAATACCGGCCTATTTAGATTTAAGGATATCATCCCATCTAGCTGTGTAGCAATCACTTAAATAATCTTGTTTCATGGCCCAGGTTTTCTCGCAACCTTCAGATGCCACCCTAACCTTTCCGCGACCGTACTGGGAATTTACCAATTTATGATGACGATACATTATTTTTCTTAGCGTATTGCGAATACTCAAAAAAGATTTGCCTGAATTTCTGTTTCGGGGATTAAACCAGTGGCGATAACTCCGGCCTTCAAATATATGCGTGTAGTATAAATTTTATCAAGCCCTGATAAAGCGGTGTTGGTAATGTCTATAGTATTATTCGAAGCCCAAGGGAAGTTAATTGTGATAGACGGTTAATTTTGATCGTGATCCTGTCGGTGTTTATTGGTTCTCAGAAACACCGTTAAGTTTAGTGGGGCACTTTCTCAGCATGTAAGCAACAGTTGCCGCATACATACTAATGGGTGGAAAAGGATATAACTAATATTATCTCCGGCAGTCTCTTCGACTTTATGGATATGCATTTGATAGATTATCCACGGGGAACTACTGTTGAATATACACTTATTTATTAATGGTTAATCTTATTTCGAGAGCATCAGCCAATGTATTAAGACGCTATATTATTTAAAGTTTCTAGCTTTAGGAAACACTTCTTTCTCAACAGCATGTCTTACTTGTGATCTTTTATTCTCTGCCGGAAAAGGTGTTTTTTCATCAGCCCTTGACAAGGTCAATACAAGCTGATTGTCATTTTCCGCTACCGTAAACGCACGTAACAGCTTCGATAAGTCAAAGCATCGTTTAGCGATCACATGTATAACTTCACCCTCTCGCTGAAGCTTACCCTCAACCATCAGTAGCTTTGCGCCAAGTATCTCTTTACGGTACGTTTCAAACAGCTTCTGGAATACTACCAGGTTAGAAAAGCCCGTTTCATCTTCAATAGTAATAAAACATACACCCCCTGCCGTTCCGGGTCGCTGACGAACCAGTACCAGACCTGCAACCTTTACTAAGGTACCGTCCTTTACATCCTTAATTTCATTAGAAGATAGAATATGTAATAAACGAAGTTTCTCACGCACAAAGCTCACCGGATGAGCCTTTAGAGATAAGGAGGTTGTCGCGTAATCATGTACCACATGTTCGGCTGTAGTCATTAAGGGAAGACTGATCTGGGTCTCTAAACTGCTTTCTGATGGCTGCCCTTCAAAGAGTGCGATTGGGCGGTCGTTTAGTGCGGATACTTCCCATAACGCTTGTCTGCGATCCAGACTTAATGAGCGGAAGGCATCTGCATCAGCCAGCCGTTCCAAAGCTGCCTGTGATACCCCCGCATCCCTTAAGGCAGGTATACTTTCATAACTTGTTACTCGGGACGTTACTAAGGCCTGAACGTCATCTTCGCGTAAGCCCTTTATCTGTCTGAACCCTAAACGGAGAGCAAAGTATTTACCTGCTTTCTCTTCCAATTGATTATCCCACAGTGAATAATTAATATCCACTTCACGAACTTCAACTCCATGTTTTCTTGCATCAATTACCAATTGTGCAGGCTGATAAAAGCCCATAGGCATACTGTTTAGTATAGCAGCTCCAAACACATCCGGATAGTAATGTTTTAGCCAGCAGGAAACATACACTAAAAGAGCAAAGCTAGCAGCATGGCTTTCAGGGAAACCGTAGCTTCCAAAACCCTCCAGTTGTTTAAAGATTCGCTTGGCAAACTCCTCCGAATAGCCTTTCGCTTTCATTCCATTGATAAGCTTCTCTTCAAACTGATTAACCAAACCCTTAAACTTGAAAGTGGCCATACTTCTGCGGAGTTCATCGGCTTCAGCTGGAGTAAAACCCGCAGCAACAATAGCAATCTTCATGGCCTGTTCTTGAAAAAGCGGCACTCCTAAAGTTCTTTTTAGTATTTCTTCCAGTTCTGGGGATGGATATTCAACAGGTTCTTCATCGTTCCTGCGTCGTAAGTACGGATGCACCATATCTCCTTGTATCGGCCCGGGTCTTACAATAGCAACCTCTATTACCAGATCATAAAAGCATTTCGGCCTTAAGCGGGGAAGCATGGTTTGCTGTGCACGGCTTTCAATCTGAAACACACCAATAGTATCAGCATGGCTAATCATATTATAAACCTCAGGGTCATCTTGCGGAATATTTGCAAGTGTCAGATTTAGGTCGTAGTGCTTCTTTGCCAGATCAAAAGCCTTACGGATACAGGTTAGCATACCTAAAGCCAATACATCTATTTTAAGAAAGCCAAGCGCATCTATATCATCCTTGTTCCACTCAATATTAGTTCTGTCCTGCATTCGTGCATTCAAGATTGGGCATAGGTCTGTTAGCTTACCCTGAGTGATCACGAAGCCGCCAGTATGTTGCCCCAGTTGACGTGGAAAGCCCATTAACTGACCTGTGAGATGCAGAACCTTACGCAAATGCGGGTCTTGAGGATTTAAACCTGATTCAATAAGGCGCGGTTCATCGAACCATTCATCGGTAAACTCCCATATTGCACTTGAAAGACGGTTCACGGTATCAACGGATAGACCCATGGCCTTTCCTACATCCCGTATAGCACCTTTCTGATGCAGTTGTGTAACTGTAGCTACAATAGCTGCCCGTTCACGACCATACTTATTGTAGATATATTGAATGACTTCTTCCCGCCGCTCATGCTCAAAGTCCACATCAATATCAGGCGGCTCATTCCGAGCGGAAGAGATAAATCGCTCAAACAGTAAGTCGAACTTAGTAGGATCTACGGAAGTAATACCCAAGCAATAACAGACAGTGGAATTAGCTGCAGATCCACGGCCCTGACATAAGATTCCCTGTTGTCTGGCAAACGTTACAATGTCATAAACCGTCAGGAAATAGGGAGCATAATCCATTTCCTCCACAAACTTCAGCTCATGGTTAATACTGGTAATTATCTTTTCAGGGATGTTGTTGCCGTAGTGTTCGTTTGCACCTTCCCAAGTGAGATAGGTTAGTTCTTCTAATGCAGTTCTTCCATCTCTTGTAATCTCTTCAGGGTAGACATATTTCAACTCATCTAAAGAAAACTGACAAGCCTCCGCAATTTCTTGTGTTCGTTCTATAGCATCAGGATATTGCCTGAACAGACGCTGCATTTCATCGATGGGTTTCATGTACCGCTCGGCGTTGGGATGCAGACGGAAACCTGCGTTCTGAATAGTACATTTCTCGCGAATGCAGGTTAAAATATCCTGTAATTCTCTTCGCTCCAGATTGTGGTAATGAATATCATTGGTTGCCACCAGAGGAACCGCATAGCGTTCGGATAATTGAGCCAGACGGAATAGTTTTTTGCTGTCGTCGCCCTGGTATGAGCGTGTAGCTACCAGGTAGAGGTTATTACCGAAAGCCTTACTGTATTCTCTTAGTTGCTGCTCAAAAGATGGTTCA
The DNA here is from genome assembly GCA_036399495.1 of Pedobacter sp. Lineage (GTDB taxonomy): Bacteria > Bacteroidota > Bacteroidia > Sphingobacteriales > Sphingobacteriaceae > Paradesertivirga. The sequence continues at coordinate 6,384 of DASWMZ010000085.1, read as the reverse complement.
AAGTTAAATACTTCGTTTAGGTGATCTGGAGGGATAACAATCAGTTTGGAACCCTTGGCATGTTCATAAACATCTTGTTTATAGAGTATGCAATCGCCTTTTTCTGCACGGAGATTGCCTTTGCTAAGCAAAGCCGAAAGGCTGCAATAGGCTTCCAGATCAATTGGGTAAGCGAGTAAACTTGGCCCGTCTTTTAAATCTAAACGGCAAGCGGGGATTAAAGTGATTCCTTTGGCTTTTGCGGCTACATGTGCCCGTACAATTCCAGCAAGTGTGTTGCGATCTGTAATGGCAACTTTGATATAACCCAGTTCAGCAGCCTGGTTTACCAGTTCGTCTGGATGAGAGGCGCCGCGAAGGAAGCTGAAATTGCTGGTGACTTGTAGTTCTGCGTAGCTCATATTATGCGAAAAAACCATGAATAAACCACTGGCTTGCTTGCTCACTATCATAATGCCCCAGCCTGAATAACCAATACCGTTGCCCGTCCTGATCCTCTACATTGTAATAATCCCTATGCTCTCCACCTTCAAGCCACCATTCCCGTTCAATACGTTCGGGGCCATCGGCCTTTTTAATATGGTGCACTTTATCTTTATACCTGAACATTAAAGGCGGATAATCGGGTATTGGTGCCGTAACATCTATAGGTTCAGGTCTGGCTAATAGCCTTACCGGCCTTGGCTTATCTATGCGCCATGGGGTAATTGCCCGATCTTGTAAAGAAGACGCTGGTTTGATAGACCGCTCTGGCCAATAATGCTCATCAGGCAAATAACGATGAATGGTTCCGGCACCCACTTTAGCTGTTATCCTGTCGAGCAGTTCTGCAACACCTTCGTCATCTAAGCCTGGATTATTAGCCCATAAAGCCTCCTGAGAAAGAGATACTTCCTCCACTTTCAGGGCCTCCAGTACAAAGAGTTCAATACCCAGGCCGGGGGCAATGGAAGCTACGTTTAATTCAAACAGTTTAAAAAGATGCTGAACATGATGCGAAGCCCTATTTGTTCCGATTTCAAGCTGCTGGGTTTTTCCATCTACACGATAGCCGGTTAATTTTGCCGTCCGGATTCCCACACCTTCCTGCTGTAGGCGCAGGCAAAGTATTTCAAGAAGGCGATTAATGGCTATCTCGATCCCAACTTTGGTGCAGATGGGTTCCATACACGGCAGGCGTTCTTGCCAAGGTTCTGGCACTATGATGGGCTGAATATATTCTTCGGCCCGACCGAGCGCTTGAGCCACTCTCAATAACAATTCTCCGCCAAAGCGCCTGCGTAATACCGAACGTGGCATACTAATGAAACTACCGATGGTATACAGCCCTAGCTTTTGTAAGCGTGTAAGCGCTGCTGGCTCTAAACGTAAGGCAGCTGCAGGTAAAGATTGAATAGCAGATGCCTGCTCGCCGCATTTAACAATTGGCGTTATTCTTCCAAAACGTGAAATCGCCCAGGCTGTTCCAATAGTATCTGCAATGGCTGCTCGTACATCATATCCCAAGCCTCGCAAACGGCTTACAATTTCCCTTAAATAAGCCAGTTCGCCACCCCAGAGATGGGCGCAGCCGCTGATATCAAGAACTAGTCCATCGGGAAGGTCCAGTGCTACAATTGGGGTGTAACGTATACACCATTTTCCAATTGCTTTTAATAATTGTTCGACACGTTTGGGCTTTTCATCAAATACCTGCAGATCCGAAACCATCGTCTTTGCATCGGCAACCGACATACCTGCCTGTATACCTTGTGACTCGGCTATAGCATTTGCGGCTGTAATTATTTTACGATTATGCTCTGCAGCCGCAAAAACAAAAGGTATTTGTTTTAACTTGGGCTGACGAAGTGTTAACCAGTCAGTAGTTAAATGACGGAACCATATAGTAAGATATCGCTTTTGCATCTTTCATCCTCCTAACCAGCTTGCCGGGTTTGCTCTTCCGTAACAGGCAAAGCATTTTTTTCTTTAACAACCGGAACAAATCTTCCGGCTTGCCATTCAATGGTCCATGACCCGGAATTACCGTTACGGACTTTTAAAAGTTCTACATTCCACCGTGGGAAGCCTAAGCCGGGCATACCGTCTTTCAGTTCACTTGGTAGCGGTTTAATCCTCCATCTGGCTACACAAGCGGTTGTACTTAGTTTCTTTGTATTCTTTTTCAGGATAAATCCTGTTACCCTGCTTTTCTCTACCACTAATTGCAGCCTGCGTGATTCTGTGAAACTTATCTCTTCAACTTCGCCAATTACTGCTATAAGGGAGTTACATTTTAATGCTTCTTCCATTGTCCAGAGAACATCGTTTTCTCGCTTCAGATCAATTATAATGACGCGGTCTAGGTCGACACCAAAACCTTTTAAAGCCGGCGGAAATAAAGAGCTGGAAGTACTGATCCATAGGCAAATGCCTCCTTTTAGCATCAATATATTCAGTAAACCACCTAAGAAGCCGCCACTGGCAGCAGCATATTCTGGTTCATCTGTTAAAAACTCATGTATTGCGCCAGTTGGAAAAACTGCATTTGGAAAGGCAGCTTCAACTTGCTCTAGTCCCGTAAAGCGGGTAGTGCTTGCTTGCGGAACGTTAATGCCTTGCCATTGCAAAATATTCTTTTGCAATTGAGTGATGATATCCTTTTTATTGGCCAGCATACTTTAAGATTTAAAGAGAGCCAACAAAATTAATGCTAAAAATATTAGTATTTATATTTTATTTAAAATACTTTTGAACCGTATCGGAAAACACTTAATAACAATATGCCAATCATCACAATTAAGCACAACGGTAGAATTTATCAACGACATATAGAACGCAGTTCAAAGGGCATTTACATTATGCACTCAAAGGGATTGCAATATTGGTTCAGAAAAGATGGAGATGTTCGTACGAATCAGGGCTGGCATCTGGTTAATGGAACTACTTTACCCGAGTTTATGATGGAGTTAATTTCTGAGGAGTTGCAGCGGTTGAGTGTGGAACAAAGTGTTTAATCCCTAAATTTATATGCATTTAACGACCATATCTATATGTGTGAATCAACTATAAGGCTGTAAATCCCTTTTACAACAAAACGATAGCGTTATTCTTTTAGAACCTTTAGGATTCTAAAGATTTAGTTACTTCTGAATTGAATTTTTTGAGTACTAACTTAAATCTCGTCCTAGGAAACTGGTAATTTAATTGGACATGAGGCGACAAGTTGGAATGCTTACGCTATAGCGTAAGCCCACTTGTTCGTGTCTGGTATACCAGTATGAAAACACCAGATAACGACTTCGCCAAGCTTGAAGCAACCTTTGAAAAAGCCACTGCCTATCCTGACCATCGCAGAGTGATTGTAGACGAGAATGTGCATCTAACGTTGAAAAATGTAATAAACGATTTCAACGGTTATAATCTTAAAGTGGGAAATTAGTTAACACTATACTCTCCCTATGGATCGAAACGCACCGGCAAAAGTTCAGGGAGAATCTTATCAGAAAAGCGACAACAAGATACTAGCCTGTTTTAGATAGAAATTTCGATTGTGAGATATTCTATATTGTATAGTAACTGATTGATTTTCCATAAAGAGTTTTAAGTTATTGTCGTTTTTTGCGAATCTAGTCAAGGTAAGAATTCTTTGATTGCAACATACCGGCGGTGACAAAAACAAAGGTGCCAAAAATGATTGCAATAGCAGTGTTGCTGGAACCATGCCCGGTATAACATTACCGAACCAACCAGACAAATAATAAGAGTAAGTATTGATCATTAAATCAGTTGCCATAATTGCTATTGCCAGAAGAAGACCATCCCTTAGCTTAAACCAAATCAATATGGCAGCCAACGGATCAAAGAGGGTCAAGCTGTCCCAGTAAAGATTCACATACCATGGCACAAGATGAGAGATCGACAAAAAACCACGGGTGATTATGTTATACAGGTGTGTATAAGTTCCGATCAAAAATCCGACACTATAAAAAAATAAGATTACCCGCCGAGGTCTAGTGTAATCAATCTGAGTATTTTTCATCGTTGTTGAGACAAGCGGTTACCACTACCCTTCTCATTTAGGTTACATTCTGTCATATATTACGTCAGGTATTCGCGTTATTATAAATGCAAAAAGTCTCCAACGTTTTGTCACGTAGGCTATTTTTTTTCTCCTTTGAATTGCCTCAAAAATCTGTCTAGCGGTTTTTTCAACAGGCATAATCCAGAAAAGACCATCTCCTTTTGCCATTTCCGTATCAACAAGGCCTGGTCGAATATCTGTTACGAAGATTTGTTCTTTAAACTTAGCTGCCTTTTGCCTTAACCCTTCCAAATAATTGATTTGATATGCTTTTGATGCATTGTAAGCAGGTGCTTGTCTACTTCCACGAAGTCCTCCAATTGAACTTATAGCAACCAGATGACCAGACTGTTGATTTTCAAAGAATTTGAAGGCCCAATCTGCAATACAGGTGAAGCCAATTACATTTGTGTCGATTGTTCTTTTTTCGGTCTCGAAAACTAATTCGTGGTTGATTTCGCCTACCCCAGAGCATAGAACAAGTAAATCAAGTCCGCCAAGCTCCACTGTTAATTCTTCAATATTTTCTACAGTCGCTTTCGTGTCAGTGACGTCTAATGTCTTGGCTATATATAAGGTTGGATTTGCTGATTGTAAATTTTCAAGTAAGTTTGAGCGCCTTCCAGTAATTCCGACTCGGTAACCACTATCCACTAATAATTTCGCAAGCTCTTTTCCAATTCCAGATGTCGCACCGATTATAATTGCCTTCTGCATTATGTTTGTATATCATTTCCGTTAACTATAAGATTGGCGCAACCTACCTATTGTTACAATCGTTTTTTGAGACTTAAGAATAACCGAAAACTGATTCCTTCTCAATTGAAATTACGGCAGATCGCACCTATAAGAATACGCTTCAAATAGCTACTTCAACTAAATCGCTAATAACAATGGGAGACTTTATAATTAAATAGTGCCCTGCATCTTCATAGTTTTTATTAGCTATGGCAGGATTTGATGCTAGAAATTCTTTCAAATAAGAATTCGGAAGAACTTGGTCGTTCACATCATACCCAAGCCAATGTTTTGCTTGATTTTTATCATCATACCAGTTTGACATTTCAAACTTTGATGCTGGAACTCCAAACGTCTGTTCAAAACTTTCAAGAAAGTTCGCCTGTGCTGCAGGAGAGATCTCTATTGCATTCATACTCATCTCGAAGTTCTCTTTTAATTTAAGCAGAGGAGTCAGACTAATTAGAACAGATACTTTTAACTGCATTTCCTTTAAGGCCATTACATTTGCCATAGCACCCAGTGAGTGCCCAATGAGTATATTTGGCTCTCCATAGTGATTGATTACAGCCTTTACGGCTTGTACAAAAAGCAATAAGTTTGATAACTCACCTTCAGAACTTCCATTACCAGGAGCGTCAAACGTAATTATCTCGAAGTCTTCGTTAGAAGTTAATTCTTGAATGATGTCGCTAAAATCTATGCCCTTTGAGCCCCAGCCATGAGTTATAAGCACTCTTTTCTTTCCTTTTCCCCACTTAAAAATATTAAAGTTTAACTCACCTTTCGCAAAATGTGGATCAGTTACTTTGAGAGTTTGTTTTTCACTTTGGTCAAGCAACTGCTGTTGCTGCAGTCGTGCTGGCATCTTTGGAGAATAGCATATGTACTGCCAAACTAATGACTTATACTCTTCTGTCGTGTCAGATTCATTGGATTGAATTTGTGAAATGATTTGCTTTAGTTTTTTCATGAAGTGATAGTTTAATACTGGATAAAGTACAAGTGAGTTATGTTGTTGGAAAGCGTTAATAAATTAAATATCCTGTTTCACTTAGTGGTTTCCGCGTCACGATTACCTTGGTGGTTTCTGTTAAGAAAGCGTTTTCTGCATTCTCCCAAGTACCGAGTTTAGTGGTAGCCAATTCAAAGGGAATTTTAATTGTATCCATTAGCTTTAGGAGCCGTTCTGCATCAGTTCTGGCATTTGCAAAGCCAATTTTAAACGTTACACCTTTGGCGTACATTTGAATGAGTGACAAAGGAGGTTTCTTGATGTATATCCCTGAACTGGACACTGTTCCGAAGTTTCTAACTGATTTTATTGCTGTTGTCAAACCATCACTCGTAGAACTTGTGTCAATCACTAAGTCATATTTTTTAGTTAGCTGCCTACAGGATGTAAAGACACTATCAGCTTTTAATTTTGTCGCAATGTCCACTCTTTGTTTATCGTCATCGAGGTAATCGACTTCGACAACTCCTAAAGCTTTTGCAAGCATTAAAGCATAAATTCCAACGCTTTTAGCTTTACCAGCCACTATCAAGACGCTCTGCTTGGGGTTTGATTCGACTTCTTTCAA
>DASWMZ010000084.1:0-13956 GCA_036399495.1 Pedobacter sp. | reverse complement strand
TCTCAGCAGGAAATCTCAGATGTCACGGAAGTGTTTGGAAAAACTGCTCAACGAATCAGCGTTTATGAGTATTCATCTGATGCTACAAGTTCCAATCCCTGGAAGCGTGGCGTAAATTATATTCAATTTATTTTTATTAATGGGAGTTGGAAAATCGTTTCCATGTTATGGAATGACGAAAAGGATGAACTGGTAATTCCGGAGGCTTATTTGGCTTAAGCAAGTTAGTATTTGTCAAAATCTTATGATATTGCTTTATATCCCATAGCAATATCTATTTCCACAAGATATAAATACGTATTAAATAAAAAATTATCACGTATAAAAAGTAGAAATTTTTCAGTTTTCTTCAGGGTAGGATAAACCTGATTTAGCGTTGTTGACCCGCAAAGCTGCAATTGCAAGAAAGTGATAATAGCTTTTCACATATCAAGCTCAGGACTACCGTAATCTGAAAAGTCTAATCCGTTATGCACATAAACCTCGCGCAGTGCATGATCTTAATCGAACACACGGTTTTGAGGGAGCCGATCGCCCAACCGAACATTTCAATGAAGCGTTGTAATGGTTAGATGTTCAAATTCTTCGCTAGTAGGGAAGTGTATAGGGACGAGTCCAACGGTGTCCGGAATCTGCTTCTTAATTGGAATGTCCAATCTATATGTAAATATTTCTGGCCAAGTCACATTTAGCCCTTCAGAAGCTAAGTAACTAACACTGTGCCCAACCTTCACCAGCTCTTTTTCCAACCACCAAATTAACACGCTTGGTACCTCTATTTAAAGGCAGGTATTCGCGTGATGTTTACAATCAGGACGTGCATTGGTTTTTATTTTTACAATTAATTAATATTGCGTTAATTTGCATCGAATTATGAGCTTTCAAATAAATCGTTTTTTAAACAGTAATTTCAAACTATTTAAAGTTTATCTGTTTTTTCTTGCGATATTCACTTTATTTCGAACTTGGTTCTTAATTAGGCTGGGTGATTCTAGTTTGTTTTTACTTCCGGGAGACGTGTCAATGGCCTTTTTGAGAGGTTTGCAATACGATACAATGGTTATCTGCTATCTCCTGATCATTCCTTTTCTCCTCCACTTTGTTGGCTTATTTATTAGTAAAGCGAACTTCGTAATAAAATGCGGACGGTTTATACAATGGTATTGTTTAATTGTTTTGGCTTTGGCTTTGGTAGTTCTCTTCATCGATCAGTATTACTACAACTATTTTCAAACACATATAAGCGTTATAATTTTTGGTTTGGCCGATGATGATTCGCAGACTGTAATGAGTTCGGTCTGGACTGATTATCCGATATTCAGGCTTGCAATAGTATGGATTGGGACATTAATTGGATTTCATTACTATTTCAAAAAGATTTCTTCTCGTCAGGAACTACATTTTTCACTTACTAAAATAGCAAGACCAATCAGTATTGCCACTGTTGTAGCTTTATATTTTGTGGGCCTAAGAGGAACGGCTGGTACGCTGCCACTTGAAATGCATGATTCGCAGGTGTCAGAAAATAAGTTTGTTAACTTTTTGACTGTTAATGGAATTTACGCTTTTAAACAATCATACAACGAGCGTAAGAAAAGTGAAAATGTTATAGAAAATCATCTTGAACAGCTTCGCACATTGGGTTATCAAAATCCGGTTGCCGCTGCGCAAGATTATTTTGCCAGTGATTCGGCAAGTCATATTTCAGAATCACTAACCTTTGAAAAACTTTTCAAAACCACCCCTAAAAATTTGTTTCTCGAAAAGAACAGGCCAAACGTAATATTTGTGTTCATGGAAAGCATGAGTAATTATAACATGAATTTCGATTCTAAGCAGATGAATCTTCTGGGAAGTTTAAGAAAGCATGTTCAATCAGATATTGTTTTCAGAAATTTCGTATCGAGTGGAAATATAACTATTCAAAGCCTTGAATATTTGATGGCCAATTCACCTGTAAGTTTATCACAGACAAGATATCGCTCAGCGGAGTTACCCTCATCGGTTGCAATACCATTTAAAAATTCAGGGTATGAAACCGGTTTCGTTACTGGTGGTAAAGTTAATTGGCGGGGAATGGATGCATTCGCTACTCGGCAAAAGTTCGACAAAGTGAAGGGCATGGCCGACATACAAAAATCCATTAATAAATCTCAGGCTAATAAATGGGGAGTTTATGATGAGTATTTGTTTGATTATGTCTACAATGAAATTTCGGAACAACAGTCGAAACCGAAGTTCTTTTTTGTTCAAACAACCACCAATCATACTCCATTCGAATTGCCAACAAATTACAAGCCTTCTAAGATTGTAATTCCTGACAGCTTAAAAGAAGTTTTATTGGTAAATGAAGAATTAGCTGTAAAAAACTTAAATGCTTATCAGTACGCTAATAATTGCTTAGGCAATTTTCTTGATAAAATAAAAAATTCCCCACTTGGTGAAAATACTATTGTAGTGGTTACTGGAGATCACAATAATCTTATGTTATTTGATTTCGACGAAGCTCATCAGTTACAACAACGTGGAGTTCCATTATATCTATATATTCCTGAGAAATACAAGCCTTCGGCCGAACTAGATGTTACTAGATTTGGATCTCACAAGGATATTTTTCCTACGATATTTAATCTTGCACTATCAAACTCAAAATATTACACTTTGGGAAATAATCTACTTGATGCGGGTGCAACTAATGAACAGTTCTACGGAATGAATATTGGCTCTAGCACTGCGTTTAGTGCAAATGCGGCTGTGAATTTCAGCACTTCAACTTTATATAAATGGAATCAGCCGGCTCAAACACAAGTACTTACACGAGTTCAGCAATCGGCAGAAGCTTCAACACTATTAAAGCGCTCTAAGTCAAACTATGCTTTATCGATGTTTTATATTCTGGATCAGATTGAAAAGGCGGATAGAAAGCCGGCAAGCAAAAAAGTTGCTCAGCTATAGATTTCTTTTTTGGCTGAAGCCAATGTGTTTTTGAGCAAGCCAATTATTGTCATCAACCCTACTCCACCTGGTACTGGAGTAATCCATGAAGTTTTTGGCGCTACATTATCAAAGTCAACGTCACCATAAAGTTTATAGCCAGATTTTGTAACAGTAGACGTTTCGCGATTAATACCCACGTCGATAACTACGGCGCCTTCTTTAACCATATCTGAGGTAATGAAATTCTTTTTACCAATAGCGGCCACTATAATATCTGCAGAATGTACGATCTCTTCTAAGTTCTTCGTTTTGCTGTGAGTAAGCGTAACAGTACAATTGCCGGGGAAGGCATTACGAGCCATTAAAATACTCATTGGGCTACCCACAATATTGCTTCGTCCTACTACAACGCAGTGCTTGCCCGAAGTTTCAATTTTATATTCCTTAAGCATTAGAAGAATCCCGTAAGGAGTGGCAGGAATAAAACAGGGAAGATTACGCATCATTCTACCCAAGTTGATCGGGTGAAACCCATCCACATCCTTTCGGTGATCTATTTTCTCAGTTACTTTTTCAGGATCGATATGTTTGGGAAGTGGAAGCTGAACAATTAATCCATCTACATCAGCATCATTATTAATTTCTTCGATTTTAGCGAGCAGCTCGGTCTCAGTAACCGATTCGTCATACCGAAATAGGGAAGACTTGAATCCAACCGTTTCACAGTTTTTCATTTTGCTTGCAACATACGTTTCGCTTCCGCCATCGCTGCCAACAAGTATTGCAACAAGGTGTGGTTTGCGGCCCGTTTGAGCCAGAATTTCTGCCGCTTCTGTGGCAATCTCTGTTTTAAGTTTCTCTGATACGTATTTTCCGTCTAATAACATAAGCCTAAGCCCCTTAACCCCCTAAAGGGGGGATGCGACAAGCTTAACTTGTCGCTGTCATAATCTTTATTTGCATTATCTATTTACGCCATACCACCCCTACCGGGGGCAAGGCCTAATCGAGCTTCAACACCGCCATAAAAGCCGACTGCGGAATCTCTACGTTTCCAACCTGCCGCATTCGTTTCTTACCCTTCTTCTGTTTTTCAAGTAATTTTCGTTTACGGGATATATCACCACCGTAACATTTGGCGGTAACGTCTTTACGTAATGCCTTAACTGTCTCACGTGCTATGATTTTCGCGCCGATTGAGGCCTGAATAATGATCTCAAACTGTTGACGTGGGATAAGCTCCCTCAGCTTTTCGCATATTCTTTTACCGAAATCGTAAGAGTTAGTACGGTGTATTAATGAGGAAAGCGCATCAACAGGTTCGGCGTTTAATCTGATATCTAAGCGCACCAAATCCGATCTACGGTAACCAATCTGATGGTAATCAAAAGATGCATAACCCTTTGAAATAGTTTTCAATCTGTCATAAAAATCAAATACGATTTCACCCATAGGCATTTCGAAAACCAGCTCAACTCTATCAGAAGTAAGATATGATTGATTTGCAATAATTCCCCTTTTCTGAATACAAAGCGACATAACCGGGCCGACAAATTCGGACTTGGTAATAATATTAGCCTTTATGTAAGGCTCTTCGACAAAATCAATTTTTGAAGGATCTGGAAGATCTGAAGGGTTATTAACCAGAATCTCCTCACCCCGAGTTGTAAATGCCTTGTACGATACGTTAGGTACGGTAGTGATTACCGTCATATCGAATTCGCGCTCCAACCGTTCCTGGATAATTTCCATGTGAAGCATTCCAAGGAAACCACAACGGAAGCCGAACCCTAACGCAGCAGACGATTCAGGCTCAAAGACAATCGATGCATCATTTAACTGCAACTTATGCATGCTTTCGCGAAGCTCTTCAAACTCATCCGTATCAACAGGATAAATGCCTGCAAATACCATTGGTTTTACTTCCTCAAATCCCTGAATAGCTTCTCTACTGGGACGATCTTTATGGGTTATCGTATCACCGACTTTTACTTCACGGGCTTCTTTAATCCCAGAAATAATGTAACCAACATCACCAGTCTTAATGACCTCTTTCGGTAACTGATGAAGTTTTAAAGTCCCCACTTCATCAGCAATATATTCTTTTCCGGTGGCCACAAACTTTACTTTATCGCCTTTGCGGATTTCACCGTGAACCACTTTAAAATAAGCAACAATGCCTCTAAATGAGTTGTACACCGAGTCGAAAATCAACGCTTGCAATTCTCCATCTGGGTTGCCTTTCGGCGGATGAACCCTTTCGATAATAGCTCTTAAAATATCATATACACCCATCCCGGTTTTACCGGATGCTGGAATAATTTCTTCGCGCTTGCAACCAATTAATTCAACAATCTGGTCCTTTACCTCTTCGGGCATAGCACCAGGAAGATCCATTTTGTTAAGAATTGGAATAATTTCCAGATCCTGTTCAAGAGCCAGGTATAAATTGGAAATGGTTTGCGCCTGAATGCCCTGAGCGGCATCAACAATCAATAAAGCACCCTCGCAGGCAGCGATGGAACGCGACACCTCGTAAGAAAAATCTACGTGCCCTGGCGTGTCTATGAGGTTTAAAATATAATCCTGCCCGTCCAGCTGATAGTTCATTTGGATAGCATGACTTTTAATGGTAATCCCACGTTCACGCTCCAAATCCATATCGTCAAGCAGCTGAGCCTGGGATTCGCGCTGGGTAATAGTGTTGGTATACTCCAATAATCGATCAGCTAAAGTGCTCTTTCCGTGATCGATGTGGGCTATTATGCAAAAATTACGAATGTGCTTCATTGAGCCGCAAAGATAGTTTTTTGAAAGGATATTTGAGCCTCGCCAGAATTGATAAGTTAAAAATATGATGAACGGTTTAGAGCATTTATCCAACAAACACTTTTAAGTTTAATGCTTAAAACTCTACATTAGAGAAATTATAATATCAGAAAGATGCTTATTATTAAAAGTCACCAGGAATTTGCGGATTATTTAGGGAAAGAGTTGGGCGTATCGAATTGGCATACAATTACACAGGAACAAATAAATCAATTTTCGGATGCTACGCTGGATCATCAATGGATTCATACTGACGTACAACGTGCCCAAACTGAGGGGCCCTTTAAAGCGACAATTGCTCACGGCTATCTTACATTATCCTTGATTCCTTTTTTATGGAAACAAGTGATTGATATTCAAAACCTTAAAATGGAGATCAATTATGGGATTGAAAGCCTCAGATTTGCTCAGCCCGTTATCGTAAATAGCAAGGTTCGTTTAAAAGTAAAACTATCTAACATTATTAATTTACGCGGAGTTACAAAAGCAACAATTGGTGCTGTTCTTGAAATTGAGGGCCAGAAGAAACCGGCTTTTACGGCAGAGACCGTATTTTTATACCATTTTATTGACTGAGGATAAGTCAAAATTAAACAGCCAAATTAAATATTGCCAAACAACTAACAGTAATGCAGCAGCCATGCCCTTATAAATTTTTTGTCATACTTTTTTTATCATTTTCATTACTGGGATGTAAACAAAAAAATTCAGGAATCCCTACCGTTGGCTTTGTAGATGCTTTTGAAGATGAGACCATTGCGCAAGCCCGAACTGGTTTTACAGACGCTCTTGCAAAGAATGGTTTTGATGAAAAGAATGAAACTGTTAAGATTGATTATCGAAATGCTCAGGGAGATATTCCTACCTTATCACAGATCGTTAACTATTTTATTTCCGAAGAGGTTGATTTATTAGCAACCTGCACAACGCTTTCTACTATCACAGCACTGCAAAAAACCAAGGACATTCCGGTGTTTATGATGGTCTCTCCAACGCCCGAACGAATGAAGGTGATTGATAAACAAGGCAAAGAACCAGCAAACTTGCACGGTGTCGCGGAGGAATTGGCATACATCGACACATCTTTTGCCTTTATACCGCAGTTGATAAAACCCAAAGGGCAGCAATTAGTAGTTGGAATGATCTTTAATCAATCCGAACCTCAATCCGTTGATGCATTAAACCGGATAAAATGCATGGCTTCCAAACTGAATATTAATATCGAAGCCCTTCCATTAAATAACTCAGGCGAAGCGCAATTGGTAACACAATCATTATTAACTAAAGGGATAGATGCTTTTTTTGCGAACCCTGATAATGCGGTTTTTGCGTCGTTCGAAACGATTTTGAAAAACTGCAATCAAATGAATGTTCCAATCTTTACCAGCGAATCTGGTTTGGTGAAACGCGGTGCTTTAGTGGCTTTCGGTGCCGATATTTATAAATGGGGATACCAGGCGGGCGAGCAGGCCTCTAAATTTTTAAAAACCGGTCAAGCCGGTGATTTAGATTGGGAAATGGTTAAGGAACGCGTGCGGGTATATAACCCAGAGGTTTCAAAAAAATATAATATTGCGATCCCTTCAGATTTCAAAGCCGTGAACTAATGGATTTTTATCTTACCGCAATTCTTCAGGCATTTTGTTTTTCGGCCCTGGCTTTAGGAATTTTCATATCGATGAAGATCTTTAATATCCCGGATATCACAACGGACGGGAGCTTCACTCTGGGCGGTTCCATCACAACTATATTACTTGTAAAGGAAATCCCGTTAACGGTAACATTACCATTAGTTATGCTTGCTGGTGCTCTTGCCGGTGCCTTAACGGGGATTATTCATACCAAACTCAAGATCAATCCGCTGTTGGCGGGCATCTTAGTGATGACTGCTTTGTATTCAATTAACTTAACTGTCATGGACCGGTCGAATATTCCTTTGATAAATTTGGCGACGGTGTTTAGCAATATTACCTGGTTTCAAAATCTCAATCAGAATAACTTAATTGTGCTGCTTGTATTTGTATCAGCGTTCATTTTGTTAATAGGTTATGTTTTGAAGACGGATTTTGGCCTGGCCATGCGAGCCACCGGAAATAGCGAAACAATGGTAAGAGCATTGGGCGTAAATACAGATCGAATGAAAATTATTGGACTTGCTTTGGCCAATAGCCTCACGGCAATCAGTGGATTTTTAATTACACAGTTTCAAGGCTTTGCCGATATTAATATGGGTATCGGAATTGTAATTGTGGGCTTGGGCTCTGTGATAATAGGAGAGACCTTTATCATTTTTTTTAAAATAAAGTCGATTTGGAGTAGTTTGGTACTGGTTGTTGTAGGCGCAATACTTTTTCAGTTAGTTCTTGCTTTTACCTTGAGTATGGGAGTTGATGCCAGCTTATTAAAGCTTGTAACAGCATTATTTGTGCTCTTGATTGTAAGTTTGCCACGCTTAATGGGGCTTAAAACGCTTCGACATGCTTAAGCAATACGAAGATACTGACTTTCCAATTCTCGAAAACTGGATAGCAGATGCTGATTTACTCCTCCAATTCTCAGGAACTGATTTTAGTTACCCCATCAAACAAAAACAAATTTTTGATTATAGGTTGCTTTATCCTGACAGGAAATTTTATATAGGATATACTCCTGAAAACATTCCTTTTGCTTTTGGCGAAATTATACCTCAAGACAATGGCATTCCCAGATTAGCTCGCGTACTGGTAGGCGACCCAGGTCTGCGTGGAAGAGGGTTAGGCAAATACTTTATCCAATTACTGGTTGACGAATGTAAATTAAAGTTTAGTATTTCATCAGTCGAACTGCTAGTGTGGGATAAAAACCCGGCTGCCATAAGTTGTTATCAAGCCATCGGATTTGTTTATTCTCCAGAAAAGGAAAAGACTTTAATTGTTAACGATCTAAGTTTTGATATCCATCGGATGACCTATACCTTCAGCAAATGATAAGCATCCGCAACCTACAAAAGACCTTCAACCCTGGTGATGTAAACGAAGTTCTGGCATTAAAAACCGTTAACGTAAACATCAATAGTGGAGAGTTTTTAGTGATTGTGGGTGCCAATGGTTCTGGTAAATCTACTTTATTAAACTGCCTGGCGGGAAGTGTGCTCCCAACTTCCGGAGAAATAAAAATTGATGAAAACGATGTTACTCGCTTACCTGAGTACAAACGCAGCAAGTGGATAGCAAGAGTTTTTCAAAGTCCCTTACTTGGTACGGCGCCTGATCTGAGTATACTCGAAAATTTTAGACTGGCGGCATTACGTACAGGCAGTAAAAACATGAGTATTGGCATAAAGGATAACTTTAAGTCTATTGTACAAGCCAAAGTTGCCACACTGGAGATGGGGCTTGAAAACAAAATCAATCGATCGATGGGAACTTTGTCGGGAGGGCAGCGCCAGGCTTTGACTTTACTTATGGCAGTAATGGATGATGTGAAACTGTTGCTCTTAGATGAACCCACTGCAGCACTTGACCCGAAATCTGCTGAAACCGTAATGAAAACAGCTGACCAGCTTATTTCAGATTATAAGCTTACAGCCATTTTGATAACTCACAACATGAAAGAAGCCTTCACTTATGGAAATAGAATAATTCAAATGTATGAAGGGGGAATAGTACGTGATTTGGATAGTGGGAAGAAAAAGGGGCTCACTCATACAGAGCTGTATGATTGGTTTATGTGAGGTAGTCACAGGCACTGATTTAGATTCAGCCAACATTAAAACTAGCAGCGAGCCACCACTACAGTGTCAAAAATACAAGCTTTAAAAGTTAGAATATGCAAGAAATTAAACCCATTAACATCTTAGAAAAGTTCTCATTGTTTGATAAGCAATGGACGCCACATATTATTGGCGAACTTAATGGCCAGTATGTAAAACTTTGCAAACTTAAGGACGAGTTCGTTTGGCATAGTCACGATAACGAAGATGAGCTTTTTATGGTGTTTAAGGGAACACTCTTAATGGACTTCAGGGATGGCAGAACAGTTGAAGTTAAGGAGGGTGAAATTTTGATTGTACCAAAGGGTGTTGAACATAGACCACATACTAATGGTGAAATTGTATTTAATCTGCTCTTTGAACCCAAGGCAACTTTGCATACAGGTAATGTTGAAAGTGATTTGACAGTCAAAGAATTAGAATGGATTTAACAAAAATGGTTGACTTCCATTTTCTTGGAATTGTATTCATCCTAATGCATGAAATGGATGCGATAAGGTGCAAGGAATGGAGGATTTTCCCTGGACTTTCTTTCCTGAATGATAAAGCCGGATTAATTGTATTTATTTTCGTTCACGTTCCCCTTTTTTATTGGATTTTGTTAGAGATCCAACTTAATGATGAAAAATTTACATATGGCTTTGACTATTTCTTAATGTTGCATTTTATTCTTCATCTACTGTTTTTAATACATAAGAAAAATGAATTTAAAGACTGGATTTCATGGACGATAATTTCAGGGGCCGCATTATTTGGATTTCTGGATTTAATGATATAAATGTAGCCTAAAGATACCCATCTATCACACCCTTTAGTTGAACCGCCGGCACAACTCCAGATTGCCGCCACTTTATTTCTCCTTTTTTAAAAAGAATAAGCGTAGGCACGCTTTGAACATTATAAAAACTTGCTGCCGCAGGATTTTTATCAATGTCGATTTTAACAATTGTTGTTTTCTCGCCCAGCATTTGCTTTAAATTTTCAAGAATCGGTGCCATGGTTTTACACGGCCCACACCATTCTGCCGAAAAATCCACCAGAACCGGTTTTTCAGCATTTATAAGTTCTTTAAAGTTTCCCACTTCAAAATAACAGCTGAGTATTAAATTCGTTTAAAAAAAATGGTTATAGTTTGAAATCCAGGCTAAATTATTCTATCTAATAAAAGCACTCCAATTAACCCCAAAACCGATACCACACTTTCCATCACCGTCCATGTTTTAAAAGTTTCTTTAATCGAAAGTTTGAAATATTCTTTAAACATCCAGAAGCCGGTGTCATTTACATGAGAAAGCATCAGGCTTCCTGCTCCGACAGCAAGAACCATTAATTCTGGCGATGTGCCTGTTTGAATTAGGGGCAGCACCATACCGGATGCAGTAAGCGCAGCCACCGTAGCAGAGCCAAGTGTCACCCTCAGCATCGCTGTAATGAGCCAGGCCAAGAACAAAGGCGATAGGTTTATTAAGGCAGAGTATTCCTTGATGGTTTCTCCAATTCCGCTATCTATCAAAATTTGTTTAAAGGCGCCTCCGGCGGCAATAATCAAAAGAATCATAGCTACAGACTTTACCCCCTCCACAGAATGATTCATTGCTTCTTGTAAAGGAATATCGATTATGATTAGCGTTATAATCAGCGAAAGCAATAAAGCGAATGTTGGATCGGATAAAAAAGTAAAAAACGATTTTCCAAAATTGGGCGAAAGTGCTCCACCTACTGTGCCCACGGTTATAAAAACGATCGGCATTAGCGCAATTAAGAAACTTTTAAATGCCGACGGCATTACTTTATCAGTAATAACTATCTTGCTAGTTAGGTTAACATTGTTATTCCCTTTTAAAAGAAGTTTAGGTAAATAGATTCCTGCAATAATTGATGTAGGAATCGCTAATGCTAAACCGTATAATAACACTTTACCCACATCAGCATGAAAAATGGTTACTAAAGCAATTGGTCCCGGATGTGGTGGAAGAAAGCCATGAGTTACCGATAATGCTGCTGCCATAGGGAGCCCCAGATATAAAACAGGCAAGCGGGTTGCCGAACCAATAGCAAATACCAAAGGAATAAGTACTACGAAACCAGCATTATAAAATAAGGGTATCCCAACTAACAGGGCCGTTAGTAATACCGCCCATTGAATGTTTTTTTGACCAAACCATCCCATTAAGACAGATACAAGCTTTAATGCTGCGCCGCTTTCTTCTGCTAGTTTCCCGATCATTGCACCTAATGCTAGTACCATAACCAAGCTGCCCAGAGTGCCTCCAATTCCGCTTGTAATTGATTTAATAAGCACATCAACTGGCATTTTTAATAAGGCTCCCGTGATAATTGCGACAATTAGCAAAGCAAGCATTGGGTTAAGCTTCTTTAGAACCAGGATTAATAGGATAAATATTCCGAAAAGAACGGTGAGTAGAGACATCAAAGATTGGATTGTTAAAGGTTTATTTCAGACTAAGTTAGAGTATTTTAATAATCAAAAACCATCATTCTGATTTGTTGTTAAAATAATACCTATAACATCTAAAATAAAAGACTATGGCAAAACGAGGAGTAAAGACCGAGAGGAATGAAGTGAACTCTTCTCAGGAATATGAGGTTAAATATCTGGCTGATAAGCTTGGTGTAAGCAGCCAGGCGATTGGTGGTGCTAAGCGAGCAACCGGCAGCAACGATCGTAAAGTGATTGAAAAATACATTAAGGATAAGAACAAATAATGAAAGCCCCGAAAGGGGCTTTTTAGTTTTGTATTAAGGGGCACGCTGCCATGATTACTGCAAATCGAATTCCGCAACAGTATCTAATAGTTTGGACAGATCGAAGGGTTTTTCCAAAATCGCATCGCAGCCATAAGAACCCAGGGAATATAATATCCTTGGATAACCTGAAATTATAATTACAGGCAAATTAGCTGTTGATGGATTGACCTTAATTTGGTGACACAGCTCGCCACCATTGATATGCGGCAGGATATAATCCATTAATACGAGATCCGGCTTGTGTTCTTCGATTAACTTAAAAATGTTACTTGTATCATCAGTGGCGATAACTGTATAATCTGTAAGGGCTTCCTGAATTACACTTCTAACGGCTTCATCATCTTCAATAAGTAAAATGCGATTCATTTGCTATAGGAAGATAAAATAGTGTGATTGATCGACATATGTTCTGAATAAATAACTGGATAATACAATAACAGCGATTATGGGATTTGGTTTATAACATAATCTTGAAACAGGTATAAAAAACAAAAGAGGGAACGATTTGGTCGTTCCCTCTTAAAATTAGAATTGTATTTTATTAAAATCTTAAGCCAATTGTGGCAAATACATTGTTATTAATGTTTTTTAAAGTAGCCCTAGGGCCGCTTCCTGTAAACCCGTAATCAGGATAATCAGCTGATATAGTATATGGGCTACGAGTAAATTCAGTGGCCAATGAGGTAAAAGCTAAGTCAAATGATAAATTATTTATTCGATACCCTAATCCTGCTGAAAATGTATTGGCAGCATAATCACTTCCTTTGTAAGGATTCCCCTGTATATTATAACCAGCTCTCAATTGTACGGCAGACGTAACCTTTGCTTCTAAACCCAGTCTTAAGTTTAGGGCGGATGCGAAATCATTGCGAATGTCTTTTCTCATATCAATATCAGCTGTTTGATTATCAGAAGCAAATTTAATTGATGCGTAATCAACATATTCAACATCGGCTGAAAATAATCCTATCTTGCTTAATATGATGGCTGCGCCCAGATTGGCACGATAAGGTGTGCGCAAATTATAATCGGTTGGATATAATTCGTCATCATTTGTATATGGAGCAATAAAACTTCCATTAGCAGGTGTATAGCGTGTATCAAGACCTTCAGAAAATTCATCATTTAATGTGTACCAGGTTGGACTAATGAAGCTGGCACCCAACCTGAAATTTGCAGAGGCACGATAAACTGCACCAAACTTAGCATTGAAACCACTTCCGCGTGTTTCCTGATAAGAACGATAATCGAGTGAATAACCTGCATTAACAAAGGTGGGGTCTTGTCCTGAATAGGTTCTGGTCTTCCCGTTTTCCGTAAACTCGCGGTCAGATGTGTAATTTATCGAAGCTATACTTATCGACGCCCCTAAATATAATTTATTGCTGTGGTTTGTGGCAATCCCCAGGTTAAATTCAGATTGTGAGCCGCTGTTGAAAACTCGGTTATTTTGAAAATTGCTGCCAGGGTTTACTGCAGTGGTAGAAAAGTAGCCTCCTGGATCATAATCTATTAAGAAATTTTCATAAGACATCCGTTCAAGGGTTCCGGCCGGAAGTGCATTTTGATTGTTATTATTAGCAGGGTTACCATTCGGAAGATATTCATTTGCTAAATCTGCAGTATAATCCGTAAAAGAATTAGTATTGTTGCTTCCGCTATATTCTATC
>DASWMZ010000083.1:0-16900 GCA_036399495.1 Pedobacter sp. | reverse complement strand
TAGCTTACTTTTAACAATCTTATCGGGATGCAAAAAGAATTCTCATGCAACTATCATGAGAGTGAATCATTACACCGTGAGTTGTACAGGAGAAATGACGGGAAAATGTTTACTTGTTCAGAGAGGTGAGAATCTCAATACTGATAAATGGGAGTATTTCTATTTTCATAATAGCATTAAAGGCTTTGATTATGAAGAGGGGTATGTTTATACAATAGAGGTTCTGGAGGAAAAGGTTAAAAACCCGCCCATGGACGGCAGCAGTATAAGTTTTGCTTTGATTGAAATAGTATCAAAAGAAAAATATTGATAGTAAACACTATTAATTCTTAAGATGAAATGCATAGGCTTTTTGATCGTGCTAACTTTGTTTCTTACTCGACTTACAGGCTGCGACAAGAATGAAGCATCAGTAGTTCCTGCTTGTGTGCGTGAGGTAAGTAACCAGATTGAATCAGAAACTGTTAGTAATCCGCCCAGGAGTGTTTGGCAATACCTGTACAAGGGCAAACTTGTTTATTATATCCCCTCGATTTGTTGTGATATCCCTAGCCGGCTTCTTGATGAGGATTGTAATCTAATCTGCAACCCAGATGGAGGGTTTACCGGTTCGGGCGATGGTCAGTGCACAGACTTTTTTACTACCCGCACAACCTATGAAGACGAGTTTACCTTTTCTAAGTCAAAATTTCCGCTAAAATATTTCCTATCAGACGATTAGTCACCTGAAAAAAATTCTTCAGGACATTATTTCCGATACGGGGAAGCAAAACTCGCATGGCCATTGTTTTGAGTGTACATAAGCATTATGAACTTAAATAATTTTACAATCAAGGCACAGGAAGCAGTTCAGAAGGCTTCCGAAATAGCAGTTGGCAATGAGCAACAGGCTATTGAGAACGCGCACCTTTTAAAGGCGCTGCTTATGGTTGATGAAAACGTAATCAACTACCTATTAAAGAAACTAAATGTTAACCTTAACCGGCTGAACACGGTTTTAGATGCTGAAATTTCCAGCTATCCGAAGGTGAGCGGCAGCAATATTTACCTTTCTTCTTCGACTAATTCGATGCTGATAAAAGCGCAAAGTTATTTGAAGGAGTTTAAGGATGAGTTTGTTTCTGTGGAGCATATCTTGCTCGGAATACTCAATGCAAACGATAAAGCAAGCAATATGCTGAAGGATGCTGGTGTAACGGAAAAGGATTTAAAGAAGGCGATTACTGAGTTACGCGGCAACAACAAGGTAACCGACCAGAATGCTGAAGCGACGTTTAACGCACTTAATAAATATGCCCGTAATTTGAATGAGTACGCCGAGTCGGGTAAGCTTGACCCGGTTATTGGCCGTGATGAGGAAATTAGAAGAGTCATTCAAATCCTATCTCGACGCACCAAAAATAATCCCATTTTGATTGGTGAGCCTGGCGTTGGTAAAACCGCCATTGCAGAGGGTATTGCCTTCCGGATTATTAAAGGCGATGTTCCTGAAAATCTAAAGTCAAAAACGGTTTTCTCTTTAGATATGGGTGCGCTTATTGCCGGTGCAAAATATAAAGGTGAATTTGAAGAGCGTTTAAAGGCTGTTATCAAAGAGGTTACGCAAAGCGATGGTGAGATTATCTTGTTTATAGATGAAATTCATACGCTTGTTGGAGCCGGTGGCGGTGAGGGTGCTATGGATGCTGCTAACATTTTAAAACCTGCTTTGGCTCGGGGTGAACTGCGCTCGATTGGTGCCACGACTCTAAATGAGTATCAAAAATATTTAGAGAAGGACAAAGCTTTGGAACGCCGTTTCCAAAAGGTAATGGTGGATGAGCCAGATACTCAGGATGCGATTTCGATTCTTCGAGGATTGAAGGAGCGCTATGAAACGCACCATAAGGTACGGATTAAGGATGAAGCGATTATTGCCGCTGTTGAGCTATCTCAACGCTATATTGCTGACCGGTTTTTACCAGATAAGGCCATCGACTTGATGGACGAAGCAGCTTCTAAACTTCGGTTAGAAATGGACTCTGTTCCCGAAGCGGTTGATGAGCTGGAACGAAAAATCATGCAGCTTGAAATTGAGCGCGAAGCGATTAAACGGGAAAACGACGTAAAGAAAGTTGGGGAACTTAGTGAGGAAATTGCTAACCTTTCTGCCGAACGCGATTCGTTAAGGGCGAGCTGGAAAGCGGAGAAAGATATGGTTGATGGAATAAACCAGGAAGTTGCACAGATAGAAAATTATAAGCTTGAAGCCGAACAGGCTGAACGTGCTGGTGATTACGGTCGTGTAGCTGAAATTCGCTATGGTAAAATCAAAGAATCGCAGGATAAGGTTGAAGTGCTGAAGAAAGAATTGACTGAAAAGCAATCAGGCGGGCGGATGCTGAAAGAGGAGGTTACTTCAGATGATATTGCAGGTGTGGTTTCGCGCTGGACAGGAATTCCCGTAACTAAGATGATTCAAAGCGAGCGTGAAAAGCTGCTAAACCTGGAAGATGAATTGCATAAGCGCGTTGCAGGTCAGGAAGAAGCTATAGAAGCAATTTCTGATGCGATACGCCGCTCGCGCGCTGGTTTACAGGATAAACGTAAGCCGATTGGTTCTTTTATATTCCTGGGAACAACAGGTGTTGGTAAGACAGAGCTTGCAAAGGCTTTAGCAGAGTTCCTTTTCAATGATGAACATTCGATGGTGCGGATTGACATGAGCGAATACCAGGAACGCCACGCGGTTTCACGACTGATTGGTGCCCCGCCGGGATACGTGGGTTACGATGAAGGCGGACAATTAACTGAAGCGGTTCGGAGAAAGCCATATAGCGTAATTCTCCTGGATGAGATTGAGAAAGCACATCCGGATGTATTCAATATTTTACTTCAGGTATTGGATGATGGCCGCTTAACCGATAACAAAGGTCGTTTGGTAAACTTTAAAAATACTATCATCATCATGACCTCAAACATCGGCTCGCATCTGATACAGGAGAATTTCAAAGTGCTTGATGACTTTAACCACGAAGAAGTGGTTGCCAAAACCAAGAACGAGTTGTTTGAACTATTAAAGCAAACTATTCGCCCTGAGTTTTTAAATCGTATTGATGAGCTAATTATGTTTACGCCGCTAAACAGAGATGAAATACGAAGTATTGCTGCACTGCAATTTAACCATGTTGCACAAACTTTAGCGGAAATGGGAATTGAAATTGAAGCTTCGGCAGAAGCGCTCGACTGGTTAAGCCAATTGGGTTATGACCCCCAATTTGGTGCAAGGCCATTGAAACGGGTTATCCAAAAAAGAATTTTGAACGAGCTTTCTAAAGATATTCTGGCTGGGAAGGTTGACAAAGAGAGCCGGATACTGTTAGATGTATTTGATAATCAATTTGTGTTTTTGAATAAGGATAAGCTGGAGGCAGTGAGTCGGTAAGACCGGAAGTCAGAAAGACAGAAAGTTGGGGAGACGGAAAGTCTGGACGATGACGTTGGTTTCACATTCGGTCCTTCGGACTTCCGACCTCCGTCTTTTCGGACTTCCGGACTCTCATTCAATCAAACGCAGCACCTCGCTAATCGGCTGGTCGGAATCTATTAAAATACCGGAAACACCTGCTGACTGGCCGGCAATTACATCCCGTTCGCGGTCGCCAATGAAATAGGATTTAGTTTTATCAATATTGAATCGGGCTATCGCTTTTTCGAGCATAATAGAACCTGGCTTACGGCAGAGACAGTTTCCGTTATATAAAGGATTGTGCCGGCAGTAGTACATTTCTGTAAAAACCACGCCTTGTTTCTTATAGGTGTCAGCTAGTTTTAAATGCATCTTACATAAAGTACTTTCGCTATACCAACCTTTGGCAATACCTCCCTGGTTCGTAATTACAATGAGCAAAAAGCCTCTATCCTGCAGTTGTTTCAGGGTTTCAAAGTTATGTTCGAGTATGTGAAAATCTTCAAGATTACATACATAATCACCCAATTCTTTATTTAAAACACCGTCGCGGTCCAGAAAAACAGCCTTATTTAATCGCATAAGGCAAAACTACAATTGCTGAGTGGATTGTCAATTTTAAAGGGATTATATTTTTAGGAAAAAGTTTATCCTCGAATAAAGGGATTAAACTCCCTACTTGAAATTCCAAAAGTTGCCGCCCGGCATATAGTTTTAGTTCCAAAACGGTTGTTTAGCTTATCAAGTGCCTCATATAATTTACCATCGCGCTCATTACTATCAAATAAACCAAGTTGGTAGGCACCATCAGTAAGATTGCTAAGTCTCACGCCTATGAGCCGAACTGGCCGCCCCTTCTGATAGGCTTTTCCAAAAAGCCTTTTAAGTTCCGGAATAATCAAATTGTCAGAGTGGCTGGCAGGAATAGTAATTTGATGAGTAAATGTTTCAAAACCTGAGTAACGAATCTTTACAGCCAAACACGAAGAAACCTTATTCTCCTGACGCAATTTATAGGTGAGCTGCTCAAGCATGGAAATCAGTAGTTCTTCCAGAATATGAGTATCCAGAATGTCGGTGTGGAAGGTATTTTCACTTGAAATCGACTTGCGCTCATGATAAGGATTTACAACCGAATCGTCTATTCCATGCGCTTTGTTCCACATCATTGAACCCATTTTTCCAAAATGCCTTTCCAGATTACTCAGATTTTGCTTTTGCAAATCGCCGATTGTATGAACACCAATGCTATAAAGAGTCTGGCAAGCTCTTTCACCAACCATTGGAATTTTTGAAACCGGCAAAGGTGCAAGAAATGCTTTTTCGGTACCATGTTCGATAAATAACTGCCCGTTAGGCTTTGCCTGGCCAGTTGCAATTTTTGATACGGTTTTATTGGACGAAAGTCCAAAACTGATAGGCAAACCCGTTTCCTTGATAACGGCCTGACGCAATTCAGAAGCAATTTGATAACAGCCGTAAAAGCGGTCCATCCCGGTGAGGTCTATGTAAAACTCATCTATTGATGTTTTTTCAAAAAGAGGAACCCTCTCTTTAATAATTTGAGTAACCGCACCGGACGCTTTGCTATACGCCGAATAATTTCCCCCAATCACCGTAGCATGCGGACAAAGCTGAAGTGCCTGTCTCATTGGCATGGCAGAATGTACGCCAAACTTTCGAGCCTCATAACTACAGGAAGCCACTACCCCACGTTGCGAACTTCCACCAATTAGAACTGGCTTTCCTTCTAACGATTTATCATGAATTCGCTCTACAGAAACAAAAAATGAATCCAGGTCAATGTGTACTATATGCCTTGCTTCGTCCATTATTTCAAATATAATAAACACCAAATAAATACTAAAATAATTAGCAAATTATTATATTTGTATATGAGTTTATATTTAACAGCAATACTACCACCGGCACATCTGTCGGATGAAATAGATGATATAAGAAAAGAGCTTTCAGACCGATACCAGATGTTCGCCGCTTTAAAGCCACCTGTTCATATTACACTTTACAGGCCGGTTGATGTGCCGCAAGATTTTGAATCACATTTGATAAAATTACTGCGACCTGTTTCAATGTCGCATAGTCCTTTTACAGTGGACCTATTAAACTTCAATTCATTCAACATTCAAACTCTATATATCACGGCAGTAAAAAATCAACTATTGAGTGGCCTTCAAAAGGATGTATCTGCTGTATTTAACAAAAATAAAATTGACACTAAAGAAGTGAAGGGCAACACTACTTTTCATCCACACGTCACAGTAGCCTATCGGGATATTCCGCCTGAAAAGTTTCCATTCATTTGGGATGAATTAAAAAACCGCAAGTTTAAGAGATCATTTTCTGTTGATCATTTTACTCTGTTAAAGCATGATGGTAAACGATGGCAGCGATTTAGAGAATTCGAACTAGAAAAAGCAGAAGAGTTAAAATTATTTTAATCCTGATAGAGGTTTTTTTGACCTTTTAAATTATTTAAATCCTGACAACTAATTGCTTAGCTTTATATTAAAGAAATATCTTTTTAAAACTTGCAGGCAATGGCTTATAGCTGTATATTTGCACCACTTTAAGGAAAACGGTTAACGTTATAATTAAATTGATTCCGTAGCTCAGCTGGTAGAGCATTACACTTTTAATGTAGTGGTCCTGGGTTCGAATCCCAGCGGGATCACAAAACCCCTCCTAGTTATCTAGAGAGGGGTTTTTATTAAAATGTTGTCGGAATCGTTGTTGGCTGGTAGCGGTTAAGAATTTTACAAGCACTATTACTGAAGAATCTAAATATCAAATTCCCTCTTTCCCCGCCGCCTTAATTTAAAACCTGCTATATGTCCTATAAGCGAAGTTTTTATGCATTTAAAATAAGATAGTAGAATGTTGCAGATTTAACTCGATAGAACCCATCAATTGAGTCAGAGCTGTATCTTGTCACTATAAACTTTTCGCATTTGAATTCCGGATATCTGTTTAACTTAAGAACCGTAAACTTCCTTTATTTTTCGATACCTCGTAGTAGAATACTCAAATTTCAAACTATGATTCACAATATAACCTGATGCCAGGGAATCAAAACCAACATAAAGTCCCGCAAGTTTATCTAAAGAAGTTTGGGTACCAGAACACCAATAATCAGTCGATGATTTCGGTTTGGTTTGGTAACAGGCGAAAACGATGCCCTTTTAATTAATTATGTCAATACCTTTTCCCTTTTTTTGGTTTAATATTGTTAAGGTCAATAAAGTCATAATAGTGCTGATCTACAGGTTCAAATTGCGTCGATTGAATTAGTTTTAATTCACTTGTCTCACTTAGAATATACACAGATTGCAATTTATCTAGCGCACTTGACGGACGCCCGTTAATGCCACTCTAACCACCTGTGTTACGTTCTAGCGATTCAAAGAATTGAAGAACTAGTAACTCTCATCCTTAACTAAAAATAACGTGATATCTTTTCGACCTCATTTTGAATTTCCTTCTGCTTATTCTCACCCGCCAGAAGGAAAGATTGCCTTACTTTATTTAACTCGTCCCTTTTTGATGTGATTTCCGTGCTCATACTGTTCACTTCTGCTTTGAGAACATTTAAGCGCATAGTGAGTGCTTGGAGTTCCTCTGCCTTCTTTTGCAAAGCAAGCTCCTTTTGCTGCAGTTCGACTTTATATTTTCGGGCATGAGCAGTTTGATAGGCATTCAAATCCCGCCCGATAAGATTCATGTATTCATGTGCCGCCTGCATGAGCCGATCTTTTTTTAGTCCGGCGGCTTTTAACATGTTAAAAGCAGTGGTATACTTAAGTGTTTCGTCCGTTATATCGTCTATGTCTGCAATAGTATCGGCAAACTCTTTGAAATCAGGGCCGGCAAAAACGGGGTTTTCCCTGTTAGCTTTTTCAATCAGATTGTCAAAATAGACTTCGTGCTCGGGAAATGGAATTGTATCAGAAACAGGGTTTGGAGTTGTGGACGGAGCAGCAATTGGAGGGACAGGAGCAATCTGACTTGCATCGTTAATTAAAGGATGCGTGATATCCTTATCCGCAGGTGCAGGCACCTGAGGTTCCTGCTTCTTTAAAGGTGCCGGATTTTTGTCCTCTTCAAACTCCACAAAAGGAGTCAGAATCTGCTTCAAAAAACTCATAAACTTACCTCTTGAGGCTTAATAGAAACCCAATAGTAAAGTTAGCGTCCCAGTCAAAAACAAAAGTATCGCCTTTAGTCGCATCCTGAATCGCCTTATAGATATTCAGGCCGGCTTCCATCTTTTTATCCGCCGCTTTATAATCTCCAGGATTCTTCAATACGGTATAGCGCTCTTCTCCTTTTCGGTGTTGCTTAGCAAGTGTAAATGGAACGCCACCAATTATAAACCCAACATTTCGTTTACCCTCCGGGATTTTCCCAACGGCTTCTTTCACCTGGTTGTAAACACTTTCATCTGTTGCGTTTTGCTGATAGTATTTAGCACCTGGCAACTCAAGGCTTTTAAGTGTGCCGTTCTCATCCCAGGAGATTTTGGTATTCCCCGAGCCGATATCTACCATAAACGAGTTATCAGCAAAAGAGGCAGGAACTGTAGATTTAAGCGCAAACTTTGCTTCCTGATCGGCAGTAACATTGTTAACCACAAACCCCATCTTTTTCAATTCGTTGCTGATAAGCTTGGTTTTCGGCTCTTTTTGCGCTCCGGACGAGATCACAAAATGCACATTGTTTTTAGCCACACCTTTATCAAACATACCGGCAATGTATTTTTTCAGTCCGCCTCGGATATCCTCGGTAGTGGCAAGTCCTTCATAGGCCAGCGATTCGCCAAAGTCTTTTGACACGATCTCCCAGCGCTTTTGTTCGTCGAGTTTAATTACAAATGAATTAAAGCCAGTAGCTCCCAACTCAACCACACCATTCAATGTACCATTTTGAGGCTTTTCAGGTGTATACGCAAATTCCCTGGCTTCGCCGGTACCATTGCTCCCCTCAGTATTTTTTTCTGATGACGAAGTGCCACCAGTTGAAGTACTATCCCAAGTAGTAGAATTAGCGCTACTATCTGATTCGCTGCCCTTGCCAGAGTTCTTAAAAGCAAAGTAGGCAAGCGCGGCCATAATTGCCAGTACAATGAATATTCCTGCTGGTTTTAATTTCATGTCTATATTTTTTTAGGATGTAATTTTATTTGCTATTGTTATTACTACAACTCTGCCGCCCTCTTCGTTTGAGAGCAATAACTTTTTCCCGTCTGTAAGGTCAACCATAGTCCCTACCGGAATTTCCTTTCCCTCGGTAAGGTCTTTCAAGGATTTCATTTTCTGATTCACCAATACCCACTTATTGTTATGGAGGGTAAAATACCCAACCGGTAACTTCTGCTCAGCTGTAAGGCGTTCGTTTCGGATAACATTTCTATTGATATGCCATTGAAAAAGGTATTGGTTATGATAAACCATTAAGCGGTGATTTTCTGGTTTCCAAACGTCAGGCTTAAATTCATAATATAGGTCCAGCACCGGAACCTGGCCATTTATTCTTGTGCCACAGAAAGGACATTTAGGCGATGTTGAATTGTCGAACACAAACCATTTTTGTTCGCAGCTTTTGTTTGCGCAAGGCTGCATCAGGTCGGTTGTTTTTAGCAAGGCCTGCTCCCACATGTCGGCATTGGGCCGTTGCTCGGGATGATGTAAGCCCGAAATAAAGCCCTGATCAAAAAGTGGTTTTAAATAAGGGCCGGTAAGTGTGTACGGAAGTTTGGAAATATCCGCCCAGGGCAAAGCTGATTTAGATAGCTGAGCGAGCTTGGGCCGGTTTGAATGATCCGTTGGATGTTCAATAAAAAGGGATTTTTCTCCCATAGATAACAGATCATCCTGTTCGGTATCCAACGAATTAATTTTTCCACCCTTAAGCGGATGCCGGTAAAGGAGGTACATATAGATCATCACCGCAAGGGCATGCAGGTCTGTTAAGCGGTTTGCATGTTTACGATTTGGGTCTCGTAAGGCCAGATGCTTGGTGCTCAACACTTCAGGAGCAATGAAATCAGCAGTACCAATCACATCAGGAGGGTAAATACCCGGAACCACCAGGCCGTCTATATCAATTATCGTTGCATCCCGGTTCACCGGGTCAATTAAAACGTTTTTGTACGACAAATCAGAATGAGCCAGGCCCGCCGCATGCAAACGTTTAACGCCGCGGGCTATCTTGACGCAAATCTGAAAATAACTAAGCCAATTGCCCAATTCACTTTCATCTAACCTCAGCGCAAACTGCTTGTTTCTGAACTTGGCGGAGGCGAACCAAAGGCCTTGCTTCTCCTTCCCTTTTATACCATCGTTCGCAGCATAACCTTTAGTAAAGAAAAAGTTTTTTCGATACGAAGGCACAACTAAACCAATCTGAGCACCTGATTGAACCACGTCCGTTGGCCAGGAATAAATAGTTTTGTAATAATCTCCGCCTTCGCGATTAAAGAAGCTATCGTAATATTGGCTTACCAGTTTGGTTAAGCGCTCTTTCGAGTTGAAATCCTGCTTATCCCGGTAAAAGGCAATAACATAACTCTTATCAGGAGCAAAATAAACGTCCTTCATTCCACCCCGCATAGGTTCGCCATTATCAGCGTACTGATAATTTTTACCGGGATGAATAATGGAAGAGACAGACTTTATATTCGTCATTACATGCACTTAATTAAAATACTAATACCAGCGTCCTATCGTCGTGATTTCCTGTACTCCAAAAATCCATCCAGTCAGACAATTGATTGGTGATTTCTTTGTTTTCAGGATTCAATTCTACTGCTATGCGATCCTCGTTTTTTCCGTTTAAATCTTTGAAAAATTCCTGCCACTTTTTGACATCTTCCAGGCTTGCTTCAACCACAAATTTCGGGTCATAAATACCGTCGGACATCAGTACGAGGTACGAAAAATCCTTTATCAGCTTAAAGCTGAAACGCGTGGCAAACTTTTCATTTCTGAAAATTTCGGGCATGGTAATAAATCGGGTACCTCCGCCAAATTCGCCAACGTCAATCCAATTAAGGAGGGTTACTTCGGTTGAGTCTGGACTTAAAACTCCAATCGGACAGTCCCCCACCCCAAAAGAAAGAAACGCGTAGTCTGATTCATACTTTTTGAAAAGCGTAAAAATCAGGGTGCAGCTTAAGTCCTTTAGCGTATGCCCGCCCTTTGCTGCGAAGTCCTCTAATTTTTTGTGAACCGTAAAAGCAGCTTTGCCAAGGGTATTGTATACAAACAGATCTAAAGGATTTTGACCTTGGCCAGCGGTATTAGATTTACTCTCTTCTAATATCTGGTCAAAGCTTGCCAAATTCTTAGCTTCCGTTTCTTCAGAAAAGAAATCAACCACAGTCCGGCAAGCAATATCAGAACCCTTTCTGGAGACTTTTGCACTCCCCGCGCCGTCACTTACTGCAACAATGCTCCATCCGTTTGCCAACTCCTTGAAGGCGAAATCGTCTTCACGAAATGAGCCCACATTTGCGTGAGAGCGCCCACGCTTGGAAGAGGCCAAAATATGCCGGTCGCCTATTTTAGAAAAGATCGTGACGTCATCTTCCTTCCAATAAGGGTCATTTTTATCACTTTCGAGCTTTTTCCACAAACTTTTAGGGTCCGGGTTAATGATGAGTGTGATGACTTTCTCATTGAAGGGATCATCATCCTTCTGCCCATCCAACTTATACTTAAAGGTGAGTTTCAAATCACCACTTTGTTTAGGGTTTCCGGTAAGTAACTTGCGCTTTTGGTCAAAAACCAGCCCGGCTTCTTTCAGCCCTTCAAACTCCCAACTGGAGATATCGGTCCATCCTAATTTCTCGAAGTCAAATACCGCTTCGTAGGATTTACCTACGCTGGCATTAATAACGCGGACAGGTTGTGCTTTGATTTCAGCAATTCTATTCTGTAGTTTCCAACTTGCCATTAGCTGATTCTCACCTTGAATAATTGAGTTTAGTGCAGCGATGTTTTTTTCATCCTTTATGAATTCGTCAAAAAAGCCCCTACGATTATCAGGCACCTGAATCTGATTTCTTTTAAACAGTTCTGCTACTTTGCTTTTCGCATGATCCGTCCCCGACATCACAAAACAATTTAGGTAACGATATTTAACTCAGAAGGAGGAGGAGGTAGTTCTCCTAAGCCTGTTACTTCCTGGCCGGCATCTTCTACTTTGGTTGAAGTAACGCCTATCGAGGCCGACACCCAAGAGAAAAATTTGG
Organism: Pedobacter sp.; assembly: GCA_036399495.1. Classification (GTDB taxonomy): domain Bacteria; phylum Bacteroidota; class Bacteroidia; order Sphingobacteriales; family Sphingobacteriaceae; genus Paradesertivirga. Next base: position 5,183 of record DASWMZ010000083.1, on the reverse strand, counting down.
AAATGCTTTGGCTATCTGCCGTATCCAGGCTTACCACATTTTCAGTAATTTGCTTAAGCAAGTTAGAATCAGCACCGCTCCCGGCGGCGCAGGCGACTGTAAACGCGGTTTTACGTTTCTTGAATTCTTCAAGGCCAATCTGCCAATCGTCAGTTGGGATACCATCAGTCATGATAAATACCAGCGGCTTCCAGTCTCCTTTTTGCTCTTGTGTGGTTTTTGCAACTTCATTGTCGATGCAAGTTGAGACCAGCTTAAGTGCCTCGCCCAGACTGGTTGTTCCGGTAGCTTTAATGTCGACCATTTGAAAAGAAGCCAGGTCCGTCAGGGGAACTACTTGCTGTGCTGCACTATCAAACGTAATGATGCTTATAAAAGCTGTTTCTATTGCTTGCGGATTTTGGCGCAATGAACTGATCATTACCTGGACGCCATTTTTAACGGCCTCAATGGGTTCTCCCGTCATAGAACCCGAAGTGTCTAATAATAAATAAACTGGTAATCTTCTCATTTTTGTTTCATGTTAGATGAGCCTTAGGGAAGGCTGGTGTACGTAATTCTGTTAGTGGCTTATTATTAAACCAGCTCCGATTTCATAAGTTAAGATAACCGAGAGCAGTGTAAACAGTTTTAACCTATAGCTAATATCTCAAAATATTGGGTCCACCCGAGAAGCCCGCATAGCATAAACAGAGTCTACGATAAACTCGGTAAATCCACGCCAGGGTAAGGTATGATGATATTCCTTGTAATGTAAATCAAAATCCTTCCAGGCATTCTTCATCAGGATCTCAGCAACGCGCTTGTCGGTTACCGAAAATTTAAATTCATATGATTGAACCGAACCCGTGCCACCCGGTCTTAAACCGCTTTGTATGAGTTTCCCCTCGTTTGTCTTGAAAACGTTTCCCTTGCGAACCAGATAATTTAGCTGGCCCGACTTTACTCCTTCACCGAAAACATAATAATAACGATAGTAAACAATGGAGGTGATGATCAGTAAGACAACGATAGCGATAATGAACCCAAATTTTCTCATGTCTTTTTGATAGTACTCGGGCAAGATTCTACCTGCCACTTTCAATTGTAGATAATGTTTAGAAGCTGTTTTTGTTTCGTGAATGGGACCTTAGATTTTTTCCGGCGTTCGATGTGGGCGGTTCGCTAGCAGATTTTTTCCGCCTGCGGGGGTGTGGGAGGTGCGAGACAAGCCTGGAGTTATAGCTATTTGCAACTTATGAAGCATCAAAAGCAACCTTTGATAATCTAAATACTTGAATACAACAAATAGACTTGTATTTAAATAAAAACCGCCAAGTTAGACACTTAGAGCTCTCGTGCGCCTACATGTAAATTGCTAACATCAATTAAATTTAAAGCGCAAAAAATGTGCTGGTAGCTGGTTTGGTAACCGACCAAAAATGATGGTGTAAAAATACGTATATTGATTCCTATGTAAACCTATTTAATTTTGAAGATTAACAAACTGTCCTCAAATTTACTATAAGCTAAGACATCCCCTTCTGTGGTAATTGTCAGAACGTAAAAGAATCGATAATACATCTACAACAACAGTAACCCATTCTCCTTTAATTCTATAAAGGTGTCGCTATTCAAAAAACGTCGAAAATCGCCAGTTCCTGAATCATTAAAAGATTTTTCTACTTCTTCAAAAGAAGATACTACTCCCCCATATACTGAAAGCAAGGGTAAGGTTGTACCTAACCATCTTCCCCATTCTTCTTTAGTATGTATAATAAAGGCGTCTTTTTTATTGTAAAAAGTTAAGGAGGCCATGTTTATAGTAATCTTTTTTCCTCTTTTTAAGTAATACTTGATAGCGGGAGAGCAACCTAACCAAACAACTTTTGTGCTTGGTTTGATGACTTTGGGTTCACGCAAAGCGAGCGCCTGTTCAATAAACTTTGGAGGTATGGTCGTACGCGGCACTTTAAAATCAAACCATCTATCCAAACTAAAATCAAAGCATATGCCGTGCATGTAGTTAAATAACGACTTACGCAAACCTTCACTAAAAGCCTCGTGTTTGGCACCGATTTTATCAATATGCGCTAAATCGTTGTTCGCGAAAGTTCCCATTTCTTCACTCACCCGTTTTACTCCAAACTCATCGGGGTTTAAACCAACAGGGCTATGAGCCGTCATGGCAAACTGGTGCCAAAAACCAGATTGCAAAATTCCGTTCATAAAAAGCTGGCGAACAATTTCTAAAGAATCAATAGTCTCCTGGGCGGTTTGAGTAGGAAATCCGTACATCAAATAGGCATGCACCATGATGCCTGCCTGGGTTAAATTCTCGGTTACTTTTGCTACCTGGGCAACCGTTACACCTTTATCAATCAATTTCAGCAACCGATCAGAAGCTACTTCTAATCCCCCGGAAATAGCAATACAGCCCGATTCCATTAAGAGTATAGCCAGATCCAACGTAAAGCTTTTTTCAAAACGAATATTTGTCCACCATACGATGGTCAAATTCCGCTTGATAATTTCCAGAGCTAAATCCCGCAGCAAAGCAGGTGGAGCAGCTTCGTCTACAAAATGAAAACCATTCTGACCGGTTTGCTGAATAATTTCTTCGATACGATCACACAGCAAAGCGGCCGTAACCGGTTCATATCGTTTTATATAATCTAATGATATATCGCAAAAAGTACATTTACCCCAATAACAACCATGGGCCAGGGTTAGCTTATTCCATCTGCCATCGCTCCATAAACGGTGCATAGGGTTGGCGATTTCAATAACTGAGAGGTATTTATCTAACAGCAGATCAGAATAATCTGGAGTACCTACATCACGTTGCGCATAGTCAAATTCTTTTGAGCCGTTAAAATAGGTGACTATACCGTTTTCTAAAGCAAACGTTCTTTTTAAATCAGCTTTGCTGCGTTCGCCTTTTAAATATTCAATGAGGTGGAAAACAGGTGCTTCTCCATCATCCAGCGTAATAAAATCGAGGTAATTAAAAACCCTTGTTTCCTGTATCGACCTTAGCTCTGTATTTGCGTAACCCCCACCTAATGCAACTTTTATTGACGGATGATTCTGTTTAATCCATTGTCCGCATTTAAACGCACTGTACAAATTACCGGGGAAAGGGGCCGAAAGAGCTACCAAATCAGGTTTTACCTGCTCTATCTTCTCTTTTAAAATATCTATCAAAATACTGTCTATAAAGCTGTCCGGTTTATTTAGAACGGTATCCAATTCATCAAACGTAGAAGCCGACCTTCCCAACCGTTCTGCATACCTGCTAAATCCAAAATGCGGATCGATCGTCTCAACAATTAAGTCCGAAATATCTTCCAGGTAAAGTGTGGCCAAATGTTTCGCTTTATCACGGGTACCCATCGTACCAAATGCCCATTCCAAATCATCCAGCTGCGCAAATCTGGATGCCTCCGGCAAATAATTCCCCTGACAAATTAAATGTGCTAAGGTTGGGTTATTGTCTTGCAAAAAGTTAATAACGGTATCTATCGTTTTGATGTATTGTTTCTGAAGATGAACAATTCTCTGGCTGTTTTCTGAGATGGAACACTGCTTTTTAGCTACTTCTATAAACAGCAGGGTTAGTCCGGCAGATGAAAACAAGGCCAGAATTACCTCGATACCCAAATCCATTTGATGAGAGGGGATATTTTTTGTGTTCAAGAATCCTTTTAAATAAGCCGTAGCAGGATAAGGCGTATTTAATTGGGTAAATGGAGGGGTAATAAAAAGTATGCTCGGGTTCAATTTTACTGATTATAGAATTGCTATGCAAAGTTACCGTAATTTCGGCTACCCTGATATTGGTATTACACGCTTTTCCACTTTAAATTTCTAGCAACATATCTGCCGGAGTTTTAAAGTTTAACGCCTTATGCGGGCGATGGTTATTATAATCCAGCATCCATTCTTCCGCCTTTTCCCTTACTTCATTTAATGTCCTGAATACATATGCATTTAGAAGCTCCCGTCTTATCGTTCCATTGCATCGTTCCACATAGGCGTTCTGCGTGGGCTTCCCTGGCTGAATGAAGATTAGAGAAATCTTATTGCTCTTACACCACGCATCCAGCTTTTCTGAGATGAATTCAGGGCCATTGTCAACTCGTATCATTTGCGGCAAGCCTCTGCACTCTTTGAGCATCTCTAATGTTCTTATCACCCGTAAAGTGGGCAATGAGGTATCTGTTTCAATACTCAGTACTTCTCTATTATAATCATCTACAATGTTTAACAGTCGGAACTTTCTGCCATCCCATAAGCTATCACTCATAAAATCGATCGACCAAACCTGATTGATGCTTTCGGGACTAAATAAGGCCTGCTTCACCCTGGCTGGTAATCGTTCCTTCGCTTTCCGGCGGATATTGAGTTTCATAGCAGTATATATTCGATAAACTTTCTTATGATTCCACAGGAATCCCTTTCTGCGTAATCTGCGATAACAAAGCCAGAATCCAATGGAAGAATGTTGGGTGGTTAATAACTCCAACTGTTCAATTACCGGACTGTCGTCTTTCTCTTTAGGCTGGTAAAAGCAGTTGCTTCGATTGATATTTAAGCAAGTACACGCCTGACGATGGCTTATTTTCTTTATCATCTCCATTGCCAATTCACGCTTCTCATCAGGCGTTAAAGCTTTTTTTCTACGGCCTCCTTAAAAACTTCGTGAACTAAACTGAGGTTGGCATACATGCGCTTTAACCGGGCGTTCTCTTCTTCTAATTCCTTAAGTTTTTTGAGCTCTTTCGCTTCCATGCCTCCATATCGCTGGCGCCACTTATAAAAAGCTGCTGTGCTAATGCCTAACTCCCGACATAGTTCCTGTGCATTGCGGCCATTATCATGTTCTTTGATGGCCTTTACAATCTGTGTTTCTGTAAATCTGGTCTTTTTCATTATTGCCAATTAAATTAATAGTTTTCTATCAATCGCCTCGCTGCGCTGCGGCTAGAATCCTACTTTTAATTGGCCTGCTTTTCGGGAAGACTACAATGTTTTGCGCTTCTTAGAGATGGCGATACTAGTGTAGACTTCCCCAAAAGTGAGCCATTTAAAAGTTGACTCCGACAAGTCCTTGCAAAGGACGCGTCAGTAAAATCGTTAACTTTAAATGAGCTAGAGATGAAAAAGACCAGATTTACAGAAGCCCAGATTGTAAAGGCTAT
>DASWMZ010000082.1:0-8773 GCA_036399495.1 Pedobacter sp. | reverse complement strand
ATACCAGTTCTTCCAGGCTGGGCGGAAGTAACTGCAACTGATCGGAATCGTAGGGCTTAAAAACAGGCGTTGTTCCCATGCCTTTAAAATACGAAAAGAGGCGTAAATAAAAAAGAGACTATCCTTTTGAGACAGCCTCTTCGAATTGTACGCGATTGTAAACAATTGCCTGCTGTATTCAAATACCTTCTCTGGTTTAAAGCTATTTCTACATCTCCGGACAGAGTCCTGTTTTTCAAAACGATTTAGGAGCATTGCGCTGAACTCTTAAACCAGGAGGTTAAAGTATACCCCTTCATATAAATGCCGTCCAATCTTTATCAGTATCGTCAAGCGGCAGTGTAAACCAAAATTTGCTACCTTTTCCAATCTCGCTTTCGACTCCAATATCGCCACCGTGCTTTTTCACAATCTCAAAATTTATATAAAGCCCCAACCCTAAACCGGAGTAATTAATCCCACTTGTATCAACGCGAAAATATCGGTCAAATAGGTACTGCTGTTTTTCTTGTGGAATTCCCTTGCCTTTATCAATTACTGATATTTTAACAAACTCGGCCTCCTTTTCTACTCGGACTAGTATTTCTTTAGACTCCGGCGCGTATTTTATCGCATTATTGATAAAATTAGTAATCACCTGATCGATTCGGCTGACATCCGCATAAACCTCCATATCATAATTTTTTTCAATTTTGATCGAATAGTCAGGTGGTAGTGGAATATGATTACAGCACTCATCAATTAGTTTTGAAATTTTAAAAAGGGTTTTATGCAGTTTGAAAGATCCTTCAGTTAAATTTGTGGCATTGAGTAAGTCTGCTATCAGGGTATCTACTCTGCTTATGCTCTTATTTGCCTTTTGCAAAAGGGCGGGCAGCCTTTCTTCCTGCTTATCTTCCGGCATCCTGTTTAAAAGTTGCAAAGAGGCTTTAAGGCTTGTAATCGGTGTCCGAAGCTCGTGACTTGCTACGCTTATGAATTCATCCTTTTGCTGGATGCTCTTCCGGCGGTTGGTAACATTCATAAAAGTACCCACTCCTCCAACTAGATTACCATGTTCATCATGTATAGGTGCCGCATTAATGGAAACATAGTATAGTTCGCCATTTGCGGGTTGTACCGCAATTTCGTGATCAAATATTTGTTTTCCTGTCGCCATCATAATGGTCATGGGGTGTTCCTCTGGCGGTAATAGTGTGCCGTCCAGGCGCATATTTTGCCATTGGTTGTCATAAAATGTTCGGTTTTTAATTTCGGTTTCATTGAGTCCGAGTATTTTCTGAGCCATTTTATTAGCATAGGTAAGCTGCCCGTTCCTATCGATAATACACACACCCTCGGCCATCGTATCCAAAATACGGGTAAGGTGCTGCTGGCTGCTCCGGAGTTCTTCCTGTATCTGGTTAGAACGCGCTAACGCTGCTTTAAGCTGCTTTTCGCTTTCCTCGTACTCTCTGCGATAGGTGATATCATCAAGTATCGACAAACCATAGGTTTCTCCTTTATCATGAAATAATATGGTAGTTACATTAACCCAGGCAATGGATTTGTCACGTCTGATAAGGCAGGCTTCCAGCTTTAGAAACGGTAGCTTGCGCTCCCAAAGTGCTATCTGTAAATCAAGCCAGTGCTGCTTATATTCAGGACAGGCATAGTCAACTATTCTGGTTCCTTCTATTTCTTCTGCCGAGTAACCTAATAGTTCGGTAACTGCTTTATTTACTTTAAGTATGGATAAATCGTTGCAAATAACCTTGCTGGGCACACTAGTTAATTTAAATATGGTATCGAATTTAGTGTTGCATTCTTCAAACCTTAGTTTAAAATCGTCAATATTATTTTCCATAGGAAAGGCTTTGAATAGTAACCATTTATTCTTTTAGAAGTTTAGGATTATAATTATAAAAGCTTAGATGATAAACTTAAAAGGAGAAGCTGCAACAAAGATTACTACGCCTTGGTTAGGGTCCTCTTGAGCCATTTCAAAATCCTTCTTTGCTATGAAATAAACGATAATAACTCCTTTATGAGAAGTGCGAGGAACAGAGCCATAGTTGTAATTTCTATCGGCACCCGAGGAGGCTTTTCAATTCGAACAAGTCGTTGACTTTTTATAATAACCTAAGTTTTAATGAATGTTGACCACATTTATCTTCAGCATAGACTACCAATTAATATTTAACATGATAAGAGGATTAACAAGCTCACTCTAAAAAACAATCAAACCGGTAGTGGCATCCTTTGACTTTAATTAAAAATAACCCTATGGATCAACAACAGATAGAACGAGAATTTCGAGATGAGCTGCGTAAGACCTATCAAAACCATGAATCGCTCAAAGACCAATTCGAGGAGAATGAATTTTGTAAACATGTTTACCATCAAGAACGAAGAAGGTAAGCCCTCACAACCTTTAGAACCGGCTGATAAGAAACTTGACAGTACTACTTATCAATTGGTCCTTGCTGCTTACAATTCAGTGTCTCCGGTTTAAAATGTTCGCAGAACTAACGTAAGAGTCGGCGGGGTTTTGATTTCACTATTGATTGATTTTTCAATCTTTATATCAGATGAAAAGTCCCTCAAAGATGCATCATCGGTGGTGCCTGTTATGCTAACAACAAACCTGTTCTGTCTCAGCAATGTGAGATGGGGAGTTTATCATAACTTGGGTTGTTGCAATAGCATCTCCTATTGATGGAACTGTAACAAATCCCTAAGAAAAGAAAAAATTGAGGGCCTTTTACTTTTTATTTTTTTCTCCTAAATCAATAAAAACAAAAAGCTGGTATTGAATATTAAATTATAATCAAAAGACAATCAATATGGCAACTACAAAATCAACAAAAAAAAGCTCTACAAATGGTTCACGAACTGAAGAGCAAGAAAGCGCACTTAAGGAATTATTTATTGATTCTTTAAAGGACATGTATTGGGCAGAGAAGCACCTTGCAAAAGATTTAAAGAAACTGTCGAAAGCCGCTACATCAGAAGAATTAGGTGCCGCATTCGAAACGCACGCCACCGAAACTGAAGCCCAGGTAGTGAAGTTGGAACAAATATTCGAACTGATTGGTGAAAAAGCCGTTGCGAAAAAATGTGAAGCAATGGCTGGTCTTTCTAAAGAGGCCGAGGAACTGACCGCAAGCACTGAAAAAGGGACTGAAGTAAGAGATGTTGCCTTAATTTCTGCAGCTCAAAAAGTTGAGCATTACGAAATAGCTTCATATGGTACCATGAAAACACTGGCTGGTGTATTAGGCCTGACAGATGCGCAAGCGCTTCTTGAAGAAATACTTGAAGAAGAAAAGAAAACTGATTTGTTGCTTACAGAACTTGCTGAAGGATTCATTAATGAAGCAGCTGCAAGTGAAACCAAGTAGTTATCAGGTTATGGGGTAGATGTTAGACCACCATAAGACAGTAGTTTTTCATTAGACTCTCAAACTAGAGAAAGCCGGATTCGACGAACCGGCTTTTTTTCCGAGCAACTCTTGGCTATGAGAATACCTATGCCTAACAATAATCAACTGATTTAATGCAGACTTAGCCGTTTGGCTTGAAGATAAAAGAAGCCTGTTAAAAAAGCTACGAGACTGTAGTAATATCAATGAGATCTATCGGATTATAGGAAAGTATACTTTCAGTATTTCATCAGCAGCGATAGATAATCTTCGATACTTGGTCATTGAAGATAAATGATTCCTTGCTGCTCCACATAAAGCTAATATTTTTCGAAGCCCTTTTTGAAGTAAGATTTTTTATAATCTCAAACGGGACAAAAGCAAACTTTTGAATATTGAGGTTTTTGGTTTTTAAAACCAAAAACTAGCGAGCACATACTGACGAAGAAATTATTGCGAAGGCTTGGCTAAGTGTCCCGTTGCTTCGCTAAGTTGCAGGGTATTTATGGAGATGTCAAGCTTTCTTCTGACTTCGTTCCTTTTCAGCACTATGACCTGCCTTGATGTCTTCATCCCCCATTCATTTTAACTTCAAATTCGAATGTATAAGAAGATTCATCCGCCTCAAAAGGTACATTAAAGCTTTAATACAGCTTTAACCGCAGCCAGTTTAAATAGGGTATATTATCAATGTCTGCATAATAAACAATTTAAGAAATGAAGGATTCGGGAAATTTCAAGTTTAAAGTATTGACAATTGACAATCCAGCGTGTTAATTAAATTCACTTTGATTTAAGGATAGATATCTTACCTTTGAACATAAGCAAAAGCGTTATTGGTCAATTTTAAAGGGCCCTATTCGGTGGCTTTAAAGGGGTAAAAATATAAAATACTGATTGTGACGTTATAAGTTAAAATAATTTATCCCTGGCTCTCCGCAAAAATTTCGGGTGAACCAAAAAATCTAGAGGCAACCATACAAACATTTAATAAAAAACCCTTTAATCCTCTTATAGGGTTTTCTTGTTTATAACCTTAAGTTATTATATGATGAAATTCAAATTACTCCTATTTGCCATTCCCTTAATTGTAATCATTTGTCTTTCTTTTGTTAAGGGAGGATCACAGATCGACAAAGCCGGTATTTTGCGTAGAAAAGGAAATTTAATAACAGATACCAAAGGAAAGGAAGTATGGCTGAAGGGCGTGAGTTTTGGTAACGAGGTTTGGTCTGATAAGATGCTTCCGGTAAATCACCATACCGAAAAAGATTTTAAGAGAGTCTCTTTAATGGGGATGAATGTGGTTCGTTTTTACCTGAACTATAAAACATTGGAAAATGATCAAAAACCTTATACATATAAACAGGAAGGATGGGATTGGATTGATAAAAACATAGCCTGGGCAAAGAAGAATAATGTTTATCTGATTTTGAATATTCATGTTCCGCAAGGTGGCTTTCAATCCAACGGCGAAGGGATGGCTTTATGGGATAACCTCGAAAATCAAAAACGATTGAAAGCACTTTGGTATAATATTGCTAAGCGCTACGCAAAAGAGCCGGGAGTTGCCGGATACGATTTAGTGAACGAACCGGTTGTATCTAAATCTATCGGGCAATGGGAAAGCTTAGCGCAACAGCTTGCAGACACTATACGCAAAGCGGATAAAGCACACGTCTTAATTGTTGAACGATTGAATGCAATTAAACAGAGTTACAAGAATGTAAATGAGGATATGAATTTGTTTCTTATTAACGATCCTAATACAATGTACACGTTCCATTTCTACTCGCCATTTAAATTTACACACCAGTATTCCAGATCGACCATGGGAGACGGCGGGAAGTATCCGGACGAAACGATTGAGGAGGGAGAAGGACAAGTGCGCAATAAGGTCTATTTAGAAACGGAATTAAATAAATACTTAGCTTTTGGAAAAAAACATAATGTACCACTTTATTTAGGCGAATTTGGCATTATAAAGCACGGATTTGAAGCCGGAAAAGGCGGAGAACGCTGGGTATCTGATATGGTAGATCTGTTAAAAAAGAATCACGTTAATTTTACTTACCATGTATATCACGAAGATCTCTTCGGCTTGTATTACGGCTACGGAAAGCCTATTGATACTACTCAGGCAAATTTTAGTTTAATTGAAGTTTTTCGAAAAAAGTTAAAAAGCAAGTAATAACTATCTACAATAGTTTAGATGTTAAGCTAGTTGTGGTAGCCACAGCTTAGCTTAGGAGTTGTCAAAATAATCGAACGTATCAAATTTACTTCTGGTTTGATCTCTGGTGATTCCAGCCAGGCTTGGAGCTTAAACAAAATTGCGACCTAAAGCGGTAGCAAATCTAGTTGTCAGAGTCAGAATGTTTAGACTTCTTGCGAATTGTATTTACAGTATAGAAAGCAACTGCACCGATAAGTAGACCTACTCCACTGTCCAATGGTGCATTATCGGGATCCACACAATTTGGATCCCAGTCTTCATCATCCGGCCCCGGACAAGGTGCAGCCCAAGTTGACATAACTGATAGGAAACAAATAAATAACAGTGAAAAAAGCCTCTTCTTCATCAAACCTTATTGTTTTATCAGCTTAGCAGTACCAATTATCTCATTGCTTCCATCAACTCGAAGCTGAATAATATAGATTCCTGTGCTTAGTGAGGATAAATTCGCTTGTAACAGCTGGTCTTTCGAATATTTTTTGCTTAAAACTACTTTACCTTGCATGTCATTTATACTCAATAGCAATGGTGTTTGACGTTTATTGGTACTAATATTTACAATGTCGATAACAGGGTTAGGATATACGGAAAACGTTAGGTTATCAGTAACCAGATAATCAAGTGATGCAGAACTGGATACAACTATATTACCAGCATCGTCTATTTGTTTTAACCTGTAATAATTAGTTCCAATAATTGGATTACTATCTAAAAACTGATAAGAGCTTGTAAGAGCCATTATCGATAAACTTCCAATAGGAGTAAAATTAACACCATCTTCAGAGCGCTCTATTTCGAACTTGCCGTTATCCGGATCAGACTCTAATGACCACTGTAACTCTGCACCTTTAGCAGCTTTGTTGGCAATAAGGTTTACAACCCGGTTACGCGGTTTAAATGTGAGCTTTAAGCGACCATTGCCAAAAGAAGCAGGTATAGAACGATCGATGATAAAATCATAAGACGTGATGGACCTGACATCAGTAGACGTTTTCAAATAGTCGTCTTCCATTATCACATCATAATTCTCTGCAGCGGCTAAATCAGTAAATTTCAGCCTTACCGGGCCTGTTGATGTAGCACTAACTCCGAGTTTTAATTCCTTTACAGTTTTAAGTTCGGGCATAAAATTTATCGTTAACCTAACCTTATCGCTCGATAGTGTGCTTAATGTAACAGATGTTCCTCCAAACAACACGGCATCTTCTTCTTTTGCAAGGGAATCACTACCCGCTTTAAACACCGCTACCGCTTCTTCAATATGTTCATCGTTCTGAAGTGTTAATCTTAGTTCTTTATTTACCGTTTTGGAAGTTGTGCCAAATACAGAATTAAAAGCAAGTGATTGTTTAGGTGACGACATCAGTCGCATAGGGGTGGTTGACAGCGATTTAGCACTTTCTGTAAATGTCACTGTACCTCCTCCGGCGTTAGCTCTGGCATAGAAAGCCTGACCAGGCAATATATGGAAGGGATCACCGCTCCAGCCTGCCGTGCCTGCCAAAACACCTCCTAAATAAGTAATAAATCCTCCTGTGGGTTTAATTATCCGAAAATCAGTAGCCATGTTGGACTTGGTAACATTTGACCAATTAATAACCGCCGGATAAGGGTTTCCGATCAGTTTATAGCCGTCATAAGTTGCCTCATTATTATTTGTACGGGGTACAGATATAGCAACATTCTGATGGTTGATAGGACCAGTGTATTGCATTGTCACGTTTTCTGGTGTTGCAAAAGTAGCATTAACTTTCGACGAGGTCGAGGCAGTTCCGGGTGTATAACCTGTTCTGTCACCTCTATAAAACAAAAAGGTTCCTTCACCAGGCGTCATTGGATCTGTTATAGCATTAATAGGTGTAAATTGCGGCTGTGCAATAGGAGCACTTTCATTATATTTTGTTAGCGTTGTAGCATAGGGATTTACAACCCCTCCCATATCAAATCCTCCACCATTGGTACCGGTAATAACCATATAAGTTTTTAGCTGAGTATAGGTAGCATTTGTAACCGGAGATGAAATGGCTCTTGTACTTCTATAACTACTGTTATTATTTCCGGTGAAATACACCTGAACATTAAAATCACCCGTAACACTTGAGGTAATTGGTATTGCAGCAACATTCGCATTAGCACCAGAAGTTGCAAGCAAAGTTAATCTGGAGTTGGCATTGAGTGTATGACCTGTACCAACAGTAAGCGTATTTGACAGGGTAGCTATGGATGTATTAAAAGTTTTAGTTCCAGAACCTGAAGTTGTAAGGTTATAAAAGGGTGTTGCTCCTGATCCTGCGATGCTTTGTGCCGAGGAACCGTCGAAAACTACAGTTGAAGTACTTTTTGTAAACGTCCCGTTATTTGTCCAGCTTGCATCTTTGACATATAATGTTACATCACCACTAGCTACTATATTAGCGCCATTATTAATCAGCGCTTGCGCAAAACTTACAAACGGAGAAATAATGGCAACAATTGCTACTAAAGCGTGAAGAAGTAAGAGTTTAATAGAACCTTTGCGCATAGGTTTCAACGTTAAACAGTATAACATACGCCTCTATACGCAAAAACCGCGTTAAAAGTTACCGGAATATATTAGATGTTTAAACAGATATAGGTCGGGAGTGTTCTGACATATATCTAAGATCGCGCTGTACTCTAGTTATCTTTTTGCTGACTATGCATAGACCATTTTTCGAGTACGTTGACCAATTCTTCCAGCTTTACGGGTTTGCTGATGTAATCGTCCATGCCCGCACGAATACACATATCCCTGTCCCCCTGAAGGGTGTTGGCTGTCATTGCAATAATAGTTGGTTGCACACTTAAGCATAATCTTATCATCTTAGTAGCTTCAAGACCATCCATCTCTGGCATTTGCACATCCATTAAAATAACATCGTAATTATTTAAACTAACCTCCTCGAGCACTTCATTTCCATTACTGGTCATTTTGGGTTCGTAGCCCAATTTGTTTAATACCTTGATTACCATTTTTTGATTCATTGCATCATCTTCAGCAATGAGGATTTTTAAAGGATTCTCTTTCGCAAAATCGATAGAGAGTTTCTGCTTTCCACTATCAGTAGCTTTGCTTCTGTTTCTTAAAGCCACGTGTACCTGCTCATTTAAAATA
>DASWMZ010000081.1:0-15996 GCA_036399495.1 Pedobacter sp. | reverse complement strand
CCCTTTTTCACCTATCTGTGTGATGTCAATTTTCAGCATATTCTCCTGAATTTTTCCGAGTATGCTTCCGAAGATGTTTGCTATCGGTAACCAGAGGTAGATATTTATATATCGTCCTATCCATACGCTAAGTGTATGCTGAAACCCGTCAAATACTGCAAAACCAAATACAAGCGGGCCCAAAATGGCAAGTACAATGAGGTAGAAAGTCCTTAGCGTGTTGATACATAAGGATGCGGCCGCAAATAGCACTTGGAGTACTTCGCTCATCCATTGTTTGATAGAATTTCGAAAATTATAGGATTGCTTGTCCATCCAAAATTTAATATCGTTTCCAATACCTTCAAACATGCTTTCATTTTCACGATTGGGATCACTTGGATGGGTATACCGATACCATTTATCAGAGTCGCCCTTGCCATCATCGCCAACATACATTTCATGAGCATCGCTTTTCTTGACTGCCTGCTCTTTCTTTTTCAGCAAAGCTTCTATAGCTTTATTGCTGTCGCCCACCATCGCCGAAGTGGCTGAAACGGTCGGTTTGAGAACTCCGTTCATTAATGCAATGACTGCGGGGAAAAGGATAATCGCCATGCCTAAGGCGAACGGGCGCAGGAGCGGATAAAAATCAATCGGTTCGGCGTTAGCTATCTGGCGCCAAACACGACTTGCGATATACCACAGCGCCCCGAACCCTGCAATTCCGCGAGCCGCATCGATCAGGCGACTGCAAAGGGGAAGCATCTCGCTGTACACCTTGTCAAGAACCGCGTGCATTCCCGCCATGCTCTGCGCCATGCCCTGGGCATGTGAAAATTCAGGCAAAGCGAGGGCTAGTACCGTAAAAAATACGGTGAAAAATATCTTCCTTTCCATGATGTTTGTTATTTAAAGAACTGACTGGCTGATGCTATATCCGCCTTTTCTTTTTTGCGCTGAATACTTAAGATACTTGCCTGTTTGTTGAAGTTTCTGAGAAATGAAAGCTTGTCTTCGGTATCTTCAAAAATGCGATCAATAGCTTGCAAGCGTTCATCATCACTCATGCGAAGCTTTGATGAAGTGATAATTGTGGTTAGCTCCTCAAGGTTGTCCAGGCTCTGATCGGCTAATTGCTGGTAGACTTTCCCTAAGTAGTTAAGCTCGCTGGTATTGAAAGTTTCGGATCTTGTAAAACGACTATAAGTTTCTTTATACTCAGAAATTATCTGTTTCTGGTAACTGATTATATCGGCAACTCTTTTATACTTCCTGATCTCAGGATTTACAACCATCAGACCGTCAAGAAAAGTTTCATGCAGGGAGAAGTTGCCTGAGGCGATGTTTTTGACAGAATTATACCCTTGGCTAACAATCTGATATCCCTTCTTCATGTCCTGCAGAATGTTCTTTAGCTGCTTTAGCTTTTCCCAGTTAAGCAATAACTCTTGGGCTTCATCTGATTGTGCTCTGGAAGGTTGACCAAAGATAACCAGCGTTAAAAGAAGCAAAAGGGTTACCGTAGCTCGCACGTTGTTTTTAATCCTTTCCATAATAGTTCCTTAGTTGATTAACTGATTGCAGTTCTCTTTCCCGATCCTTAACAAGCAGGCTAACTTTTGAAATAAAGCTTTGGGTAAACAGGGATTTTGCTGCCATTGACTGATGAACTTTCTCCAGTCGCTCAATCCGCTCGCTGTCTTTCATTTCCATTGTGCCTGATGTAATAACCAGCAGTAATTCTTCTAGGTCGCTTTCGCATTCATGCAAAACCTTTTCCTTTACATCGTTGATATAAACCTCATGAGCGGGGCTGAGAACTTTACTTGCGTATGGATTTTTCCAGGCTTTCCGGATGGCCAGTTGAGAGGATATAATTTCAGCAACTCTTTTATCATTCCTGATTACCGGGCTTACTGTTTTTAATGAATTTATGAATGCGGAGTGCAGGTTAAATTCGCCATTAGTAATGTCTTTTACAGTTTTGAGTCCCGAGCTTGCAATGTTATAGCCTTGCTTTATGTACCCTGAATAAATCTTTAATGCGGCTATCTGCTCAAGCAGGTATTTCTTTTGGGTATCTGCCTGCTTGAAGAACTCTTCCCAGGTTTGTCCAAAGCTGTTAAGTGTTAATGTAAGCAAGAGTACCAGCACAATGCCGTATTTCTTCCTATTGAGCGATTCCATAAATTTCCTTTAGTTTGACAGCTTCTTCAAGTGATTTAGATCGTTGAATGCTTAGCTTGCTGTTTTGAATATTAAACTGTTTCAGGTCTGAATAAAGATTATCCATTTTGTTAGCTGCGGCGTTGATAATTTCTAGCCGTTTAGCATCGGTCATTTGAGTCTTGAAGCTATTTACAATCATAAGCAGTTGGTCAAGATTGTTGACGCTTTGTTCCAGAATACCGGAATACACCTTTTCCATTTCTTTCAGCTCATCAGGGCTGAAATGTTTATCCTGCCTGAGAAGATTCCAGGCCCATTTATATTCATCTACAATGGCAACTTGCTTTTGGGTCAAGTCCTTAAATCTTTTGTAGTAGACAATAGCTGTCTTGATTTCCCAAAGCTCGTTGTAGTATTCCGAGTAGAGTTCCTTCTGTTTACCCGTCCAATCTGCAATTTCCTGGAGCTTGAGTTTTGACAACTGGTTCTCCAGAACTTTTTGAGCGTTCTGAAGCCAAATCGTTTCGTTCTGCAATCGCTGAACTTTTAGGTCGACTGCTTTAATTACTTTTATAACTCCTGCCTTGATGACTTCCAGCACTGCTGTCTGTGCGCTTGCCCCCTGGGGCAAAGCGACAAACAGTGTCATGGCACTCAAAGGGAGCATGACCATGTATTTTTTCATACTCGTGATTTTTTTGCCAAAGGCATTCATAAGCCCTTTTGGCATTTGAATAATTTTTTCGGTTATGCCGGCGCACCTCCATGCACGGGCTGATAATGTCTTTTTCATTATAGCTGCGGTTTAGTCAATCTTTATGTATTCTCTTCTTTCTACCAGCAGCTTATTCGCTTCAGGCAGCGGAGTGATTTTTTTGCCTCTTTTGGATTCGGTCAAGGTTTTAGAACCTTCATCATAAGTTGCCTGCCATTCTTCCTGCTCATATTGCTTTTTTCCTATTTCACCATTTCGGACCAGTTTTATCCCGGTTTTCCGGTGAATCAGAAACCTGTTGTTTTCAGCAGCCTCAATTATGAGGGTATCATTAGCAATACTGTACTCGCTTTTAGCGCTGTCTACATAGGTGCCTTCAATAGAACTTTTTGTTTTGTCGCTGCTGCATGCGGCAACTATTGCAAGCAATGCAGGAAGAATGATGTGTTTTTTCATGGCCTTATTTATGTTGGTTTTTAATTTCCTGTGCCAGTACCGAGATTCCTTTTCTGATGCTTCCGTATCGCTCGGCGTATTCCTGAACTTTTACCTTTTCGCTTTCTTCCGTGGTATAAGTAAGGTACTCTTCAAGACTTACTTCCGTACGGTATACCTTACTGTATTGGCCTCCCAATGAAATGAATACTTCCTTGTATTTCAGGTTCGGATCATTAGCCTTGTTCATTGAAAGAATCTGCGCCTTTTCTTTTTCAGTTAACCCAAGCAGTTCCTGAATGCTGTTAAACTTGTTCAGGTACTTAGACTGGTCAAGCAGAATCTTACAATCCGAGTTATTGATGATCGCCTGCTTAACAATAGGAGAACTAATAATATCTTCCACCTCCTGGGTTACCACTACCGCTTCCCCAAAGAACTTTCTTACGGTTTTAAAAAGGTACTTAATGTATTCAGCCATGCCTTCCTTTGCAATGGCTTTCCAGCATTCTTCAATTAATATCATCTTCCGAACGCCTTTGAGCTTTCTCATTTTAGAAATAAAGACTTCCATAATGATGAGGGTAACTGCCGGAAAGAGGATCGGGTGGTCTTTGATGGCATCAAGCTCGAAAACGATAAACCTTTCGTTCAGCAAATCAAGGTTTTCGGTAGCGTTTAACAGGTAATCAAACTCTCCGCCGCGGTAGTACGGATTCAGCACATAAAGAAAGTTGGAGATATCAAAGTCGCTCTGCTGCACCTTGCCATTCTCCAGAACCTGCATATACTCTGAAAGCAGAAACTCATAGAAGGTATTAAAGCATGGAAAGATATCCGGCCACTTTTCTAAATGAGCGAAGTAAAGTGTTAATGCATTGGATAATGCCACGTACTCGCTCCGGCGAAAGGCTTCATCGTCTTTCTTCCATAATGCTAGCAACAAGGTTTTAATGCTCTCCTTCTTTTCAGTATCCAGTGCATCACCTTCGGTAAGAAAGAAGGGATTGAATTTGATCGGGTCTGAATCAGAGTAAGTAAAGTAATAGCCATCAACCAATTCACACAAACCTTTGTAGCTATGTCCTACATCAACCAGCAACACATGAGTCCCCTGTTCAAAATAGGATCGTACCATGTGATTCGTAAAGAACGATTTTCCGCTTCCGCTAGGTCCTAGAATGAACTTATTGCGATTGGTTGTATAACCTTTCTTAATGGGTTCATCCGATATGTCGGTTAGTACGGGTTTACCCGAAAGCCTATCTCCCAAACGTATTCCAAAGGGGCTGATACTGCTTCGGTAGCTGGATTCTAAATTAAAGAAACAAGAAGCCTGCTCTAAAAAGGTATCGAATGTGTCGTTCATCGGAAAATCCGCTTCATTGCCTGGAAGTCCCGCAAACCAGACTTGTGCCTGTCCATCGGTTTCCTGTTTCACTGTTGCATCCATCTGAGCCATTGCAGAACCTACCTTGTTTTTCAGGTCCTTCAACTTAGCAGGATCATCGGACCATGCCAAAATATTAAAATGTGCTTTTACCGGAAGGCGCTGCTGGCCGATAGCCTCATTAAGGAAATCATTCACCGCATCTCTGCTGTGGGCATTTTCCCTCGAATATCCCGATAAGGATTGCAACCTAAGCTTTTTAGCCTCCAGCCTCTTAATGGTTTTTTGGGCATCCTCTATAAAAATATACTGGTTGAAGATGTGGTTGCAATTCAGGAGCTGGCCGAGCGGGCTGGCAAAGCCAGTACTGAATTTAGTCTTGTCGGTACTGTATTTACTGTAATTAATTCGGCTACCGCAAAGGGCAGGCATATCTTCTGTGTCCGAAAGTGTATATAACTGGCAATGATTGTTTCCGATCCGTATCTCATCCCGGATATGTATATCCTGAAGCAAAGAGGGTTGATTGGGAGACAGCAAAAAGCAATAGCGCTCAATAACGCCGGGAACATTTGCTGTCCCGGCAAGATCGTTGTCTTTTAAGCGCATCAACTTTACAAATCCGCTGTCTTTCAAGATGCGCTCAAACTGGCCTGCACTGTCCAAGAAGTCATTAAGCAATGCCGGGTTTAAGCAATTTTCGGGTACAAGGGTTTTGCGGAGTATATTGCTGTAAGCCGAATTCGAAAGCTTTCTGTCTTTGGGCTTGCAGGACAGGAAAATATAGCAGGAATGGTCAAGGTATGGCCGTTCGTTAAAAAACCGTTCACTTGCATGTGAGAGAAAACTTCGGCTGTTCGTTTCAAAGTCCGCCTGATACTTATTTTCCAGAAACCAATCCTGTTTATGAAAGACACTGTTCTGAGGCAATACTTTAATGGCTTTTACCCATGCATGGTGGTAAGCTTCGTAGTCCCCATCAGACAGCGTGAAAATCTCAGGAAGCATTGCTTCAAAGGCAATGGTTATATCTCCCTGCATACTCAGGATGCAATTGTGTTCTACCTTGTAGATCGGCAATATTTTTTCTGCCAGTACCATAATCAGTCTTTCTTTAATTGAGTGAATAATCTTCGGGAGCGAAATTTGAGGTAAACCGGCAAGCTGCGTCTGGCAAAGTATTTCATCAGGCCATGCTCTCCGAACCTTTTACTTAATCGGTAGGTGCTGAAAAACAATCCTGTACCGAGGCAAAAAATTAGGGGGAGTATCACATAAAGCGACACACCAGAGATGTAAAGAATAGCAAAGGAAATAAGAAGCAGAACCAGCCCGATTGCCAGGTAAGCAATGTACTGTGCTTTAAGGCCCTTGAATACGATTGGCTTGCTAACCCCCTTATTTATATGATAGATGCTTGCCATGATGCGTATTTATATCCCAAAGAATGATTTAAGCACCGTTGCCACCACGACCAGGAAGATACAGGAGCCAAACCATTCAGCGGCTACTTTATTGGTATCCGGCTCGCCTGCGTTCCATTTGTTAAAGACCTTTACCGCTCCGATAATTCCGACTACTGCACCTATGGCGTACATCAGGTCGCAGCCTGTATCAAAATAGCTTTTCACTTTGTCGGTTGCTTCCTGAATACCGGCATTCCCGTCTTGTGCGAGTGCGCAGGTGGCATCGAAAAGCATGGAATAAGAAATAAGAGTTACAGCTAGTAGCCAGAATTTAGCAGCCAATTTTTGTTTATGATTGTTGATCTGATTTTTCATTTTTAATGTTTTTTTTGATAAATAAAGAGTTGCTTTTGAGAGGTTTAATCCCATAGATTTTCTAGTTCCTCGTTCGTGAGATGGAACGGGGCATGTTCCTGAATGAATTGGTTAATTTCCATAACCCAGGGACTTGACCCAATTTTGGAGTACTTTACTTTCACCAGTTGCAGCAGGGAAAAGAAATCTCCTTTGTTTCCGTCTTCCTTTGCCAGGATATTGAAAATCCTTCTTAGCTCTTCAATCACATCCGGCACTAAGCCTAATTTTTCTTCCTTGCCAATTTCGCTTTTCACAAATCCAAAGCTTCCCATACCCATGTTACTGACTCCTTCCGGCAACTTGCTTTTGCCTAGCAGATCATCCTCTTCTTCTGAAAGCTCTTCAAATTCCTGTTTACTGTTCCAGTAATGCTGTAGAGGCTCAGGAGTACTTTGTTTCTTTTCCTGGGAGAAGCCTTTTCTTCCGCGTTTGTAACAGACCAGCAGAACGACCGCATACCAGATAAAACTTAACACTAATGCGGCAACCAGAAACTGTTGCCATGTGAACGATTGTAACATAAAACTTTGCTTTTTACCCGATGCCCCATTGCACCGGGTTTGTTGAAAGCAAAGGTTCGGAGACTGTGAATTTTAACTTAGGTATACTTCGGTAGTACCGAAAAATAATTCTGTTTTTTATCGCATCCTATTTTGCCTGGAAGGAACATATTCATCCTCTTTATCAAGTTTGTTGGCGATAGCATCTTTCATTTCGTCAATGTAATTGGTTCGGCTCAGGCGCTTCCGGCTTCTTATTTCAGCAAACCGCTTAGCGGGAATACCCATGGTCACACCCAGCTTTTCTTCGAGCCATCGAAAGATTTCGCCGATTTTAGCAGTCCCATTGTTCAGCTGACCGGTATAATACAATCCATAACCTAGCTCTACAAGGTTTATAGCATCTCCGGTCCACCGCATGTCACCAGATATTCCGTGTATGAGGTTCTCCATAGAAAGAGGATTCTTTTTAAGATAGGTTAGTCTTTCCTGAACCCATTCCTTAAGAAGCTCATAGGCTTTTATCTTGGAGAATAGATAATCGCAGGAGGTAGAAAAAGCAGGGTCTAATTCCGGCACATTAGGAAGTAGGACGCTTTGCAGTTCGACTCCTCTTACAAAATATATAGCATCCAACTCGTCTGCATTTAACTTGTGGTATTGATATTGAAACTGGTATTGGTGGAAGAAGCGCACTATGAAATGCAGCTCTTGTTCCAGGTAGTCAATTTGCTTATCTACATCTCTCAAAGGCATATTATCTTCAATAGTAAATAGCTCAGAGTAGAAAATCTTCCATCGGTAAATATTGGGCTTGGTGACTTTGAAAAATTGAATTTCCTCTTCATGATTGCTGAACGGATTGTCATCTAAGAAACTTCTAAGCTTCTTGAGAGCCTCTGTTATAATTTTTAATGAAGCCCTAAATTTGAACATGGGGTCGCTAACTTCATAACCAAGGCTTTCCAACTCTTGCTCAAGCTGCTCTTGCAGCCTTTTAATAAATTCTCGTTCCATAAGTAAAAGATTAAAGATGAGCCTGCAATACCTGTTATGACAATAATTAAATCCACATTGCAGGGATTAGTAAAACTTCATTCTAGGCATATCCGTAGATTAGAGAATTGCATCATTGATGAGATTTCTTACACAAAGTTGGATAAATAGGCAGCAGATGTAAATACGCTTTCTATAGTATTTCGTATACTTAGAAAATAGTATTTTGCTATAAATGAGGTTTTAAAACGAGGTAATTAGCTACTTTTCAAGCTTTTGCAATAACTCTAACTTATTACAGACTTTTACCTTCTCGAATATATTAGAGACGTGTTTGGTTGCTGTCGTTTCTGCTATGAATAACTTTTCACCAATACTTTTATATTTATAACCTTGCCTGATTAATTGAACAATTTCAATTTCCCTTTTAGTTAGATGATACTTTTCACAGTTCTCCTGGAATCTAGAGGGGTTAACTCCATTTAGTTGAAGTTCAAGCAATTGCTTATATTCCAGCCTGGCTTTTCTAACTGATTTAGAAATAAATAGAAACGTGATAAGTATTAAGCCAAAATTCGTAAAAATGACTTCTATAAGTTGGCCTAAGTTGAAATAGGCAACAACCGATATTGATACCCAGGGGATCACAGCACAATAAACCGCTATCATCTCCCAAAATGTAGTCTTAGTTCGGTCTTGACGATATTTTTCTTGTATTGCTTTAAACATGGCTCGCGCCAGTACAAGGGAGTAAAAAAAGGGTATTACAATACCATACTTAATAGCGAAGTCTAAGTTTTGATGTGTTGAATAGTCAATTACAAAAAAGATAAGATATGGAGCTATCAAAAAC
This sequence comes from Pedobacter sp., assembly GCA_036399495.1. Lineage (GTDB taxonomy): Bacteria > Bacteroidota > Bacteroidia > Sphingobacteriales > Sphingobacteriaceae > Paradesertivirga. Next base: position 7,133 of record DASWMZ010000081.1, on the reverse strand, counting down.
AGTATTACCCCATAAAGAGCGTGAAAACGTAAAGATTTTAATTCAAGCCCCTTGTAAAAATAGAAGGGAAAGTAGGAGGCCATAAAAAACCCACTTCCGTATGCAATTATATTCTGCGTTACGATTGAGATATCAATATGCGGGTCTGGAAATAGCCCACCGGTTATGTTGTAAACTATTAGCAGAAACAAAAGCATTAAGTACCAAAACCGACTTTTATCTTCAGGGCGTGACAAGTAATAAATGAATTGATAGAAAAACATTAATACTTCCAGTACCGCGAAAATGAAAGTCACAAGGTGCATTTCAGTTCCAAAGACTAGCATATCTTACTGTATATCTCTCTTAAGAAAAAACAATTGATAACCTAAGTCAAGTTCGTTATAAACCTGAAAGCCAAACTGCGTATACCAAGGCAGGTTTTTTAATGTCGAGGTTTCAAGACATACTGATCTGTGGCGTTGATTACTGTCCTCTAAGATTTCTTTTAATAGCCTTGTGCCGATTCCTTTGCCTTGAAGATCTGTCTTTACACCAATAAACCATAGATAGTAAATCTTCTTTTTAGGCTTGATTTTTTTTATCAGAGACTCTCTCTTTAGTGTCTTTCCAATATTACTGATGCCAATTGCTTTAAAAACAAGCTTTAGATCAAGCAGAATACTTCTGAGAGTAGTCTTTTTCTGGTCTGGAAATAGTACCAAGGCACATGCTGTTTTATCATCAGAAATGAAGACACGGCCGTAGTGGAAACAAATATCAAAAGAATAGTCCATCAGGGCGCGAATGCGCTCAATCCGTTTACCTTCCTGTTTAATTATAAAATTTACGCTTTTATTAGTTTGAAAAGAATCTGTAAGGATATCAATTACCAATCCTTTATCAGTGGCATTTGCAGTTCTCATAGTATAGGTATAAAGAGGTGTTTGTAGATGTATCGATTGTACGAATAGTCTTTTAACCTTGGTTGAAAAATATTACGTAAGCAAATGAACATAGACACTTATCATACATTCTGGATTAAGATAAGACATGATTAGCGTTACCCACTAGCAAGTAAAAAAACTCATATCATTATTTAAAACAGCAGTCTTCTAAGGCTAGATTCATCAAATATGTATTTATCAGGTGTTCAAATAAGGAACCTTGACCATAGTTCTCGTCAGAGCATTAATAGCTCTAGATATGGGCAAAACAGTCCTCGCTTCAGAAAATAAGAAATTGATTCATACGCTTATTGTTGATTGATGTCACCGTAATGGAGCCTCGTAAAATAGGATGCAAAACATCAGCGAAATTGTTCAATAAACTTGATGGTTTCGCGGGTGAAAGCTTCATTTTCGGTTTCCATTGGTACATGCCAAGAATTAGGGAAGGTAACGAACTCCTTGGGGCTATTTGTCAATAGCTGATAAGCTTCCTGGCCAACTTCTATTCTGACGTTACCATCTTTTTCACCCCAAAATAGTCCTACAGGAATGGTAATATTAGCTAAGGCCGCTGATTTATCAAATACTTTAAACGGCTTTACAATCAGTTCTTCATTGTGAGTCCCAATTTTTTTGCCGTTCATAAAATATCCCATCAGTAAACCAGGCGAGAAAAAAGTTTTGTCTAAGATATTTCCGGTCGATGTGGCTGCAAGTTCTGTTGGGTCACCGTCTAATTCTGCCATATATTTATATAACTGAGTAACGTCATAATCTGGAAGGTTAGCCCGGGTAACTGGATGGGCAAGGGCCCACTGGTAGGCTTCCTGGTTATTTTTTTTCTCTGCTTCTTGCAATACCCATTGCCGTTGGTAATAGTAATAACTGAATCCCGAATGTGCTCCATTTATGGCAATATAACCTGCTACCTGGCTCTGCCAATCGCGAGTGGTGAGGTATTGCCAGCCCAGTTCTACACCAAAACTATGTCCCATCAAAAAGATTTTAGCTCCAGGATGTTTTTGTTTCAGCAGTTTAACTACATAATCACAGTCTTCAGCATATTGCTCATAATTTAAAGTAGAAAAATCTACCTTTCCACTGGAAAATCCTGCTGCGCGCTGTTCCCATAAGGCTACCATGTATTTCTTTTGCAAGGCTTTAAACCAGTAATCGGTTCCTAACGCTGTCTCCCATGGGCCGCCGTGTAGAAAGAGAATAATAACGTTAGAACTTGCCTCTCCGCCTAAAAAAATCGGCATGTCGGCACCTTTGTGGCGAAGGTAAAGCACCTTGTTTATATCAAATTTTTCTTTCTTACAGCCCGTAAAAGCCACAAGTGCCAGAAGGGTCACAAAAATAATTTTTTTCATGGGTATAAATTTAGTTTCAATGCGCGGATAGGTTTAATTATTCCTTCCGGTAGTTTTTTTGTAAATAACTCCTACTTCCAATGCTATGCGAGGTAAGACCGTGGTATTGTAAGGTATTTGCAGGAGAAATGAGGGTTTTACTTGCCAAATAATTGGAATACCTATTGATCGGGACAAATCTTTACCCCAACCCATATATACACCCGGCAGAAACGTTCCTCTACTCGCCAACCGGGCTCTTTCCAAAACTCCTGCCGAATTCACCTGGTAAGTCTCTCCATCAAGAAAAACACGCATATAGCCTAGAGAAATTCCCGTTTGAAAAAAGGCTCCTTTAGTTTTAGTACGTGTGTATCCGATTGTGGGATTCAAAATGACCCCGTAATGATTGCGAGGATGTCTGAAAGCAGCCAGGTGTAAACCTGTAACCCAAGCATAGTCACGGGTTTTTAGCTTGCCATTCTTGCGTTCTTTTTCCCTGTGCCACATATGCAAAGGATAGTCAGCGCCTACTGAAAGCCCGTAATGGGTGATGGTTTCACCGAAGTAGGAAACACTATAGGCCAAGGGTCTTACAGTTGTATCCGAAGAAGGTCCTTGACTAAAGGCCAGCATTGGAAGTAAACTTGCAACAGTAAGCATTGTAAGAAATTTGCTAATCGTCATATAATCTTATTTAAGGTAAATGCAACTTTTTCCGGTCTATAACGCCTGTAATTAAAGTTTCATTAGTTTGCAAACCAAATGAATATTAAGTGGCCGCAGGACTCTGTTAAGAAACAGTAAACAATGTATAGTATGTCTTTATAACTATCTGGACGTCCTTCTAATAGAAGTACACCTAGCAGGATGTCTATTAGTATATATCAATGTTTCACAACTTTTCCACTGCCACTAATATCAGATTCTATTGTTGGGTTACCAATGTAATAAGTGCTTCCGCTCCCAGTTATTCGAACTTTTAATTGGTCTGTTACATTTACTTTCGCATTTCCGCTTGCCGATATAAAAACTTCGGCGCGGTTGCTTTTAACGTTTAGCAATTCTACCATTCCTGAGCCTGAATTAGTAACTTTTAGCTCATCCACATTAAAACCACCGTTAAAGTGAATGTCTCCCGATCCGCTTATTATGGCTTCAAAATAATCCCGGGCAGGGAAACTGCCCTTAATCAAAATATCTCCGCTGCCAGTAAGTTTTGCACTTCGAATCGCAGGCATCGTTACATACACTTCTATATCGTCATCTCTCACATTAGCCTTATTGTCATAATTAGGATTGAGATTACCATTTAAGATTTCTGTACGATAAGCTGGAATTAAATTAGATGAACCCCGAAGCTCTACCTTATATTCAGCTCCATAAGCTACATTGATGTTTTTTGAGCCGCTATTTATTATACCAGAGAAATTACTCAGATTACGGACCTCTGTGATAATATTTCCGTTGCCTTCTAAGCGTTCTTTGCTACATGAACTGGTAAAAATAATAGCCATCGCGATTATTGCCGTCTGTAATGCTTTCATGATTTTACTTATTAAATTCAAAAGTGAATATTTCTCCCTGAGCATTATTTATTACGCCTAACCGTAGTAAAAGTTGTCCTAAAGTATCCAACTTGACTTTCAGACACGTTGCTACACATAATAAGTGTGTTCGTATTTGATGACCTATTGATTTACTTTTGTTCATAAGAGATAATAAATTTGTTGTGAATATTGTACAGCCGTTTGTACTGTACTCTATTAATGTTAAATTAAGTCTTACTTGCTTTTTTTAAGCTCGTTAATTACAGGAATAAGGATGCTCTCCGTGCTCTTGATTGTTGGCAAATTCTGATTTATAGTATATGATATTACAGCATCCTTAGCCTTCCAATAATAAATTCCCGAATGATATGCACCGCCATGGCCTATGAGTTCCTCACCCGCTACAATAATCTTTTGGATACCGAGACCATAGCCCTCATATTCGGGCGTTGGCACCCAATTAAGCATTGCCTGCTTGGTGGCTGGTTGGGTAAAATAAGTATTGTTTACTATAGCCCGCATGAACTTTTGTAAGTCTCCAGTAGTGGTAGCTATTCCGCCACCGCCCCAATCTGCTGATAGTGCATTAACGTTACTTATGTCGAAATCCTGAAGGTAGACTTGTGATAAAGCCTTCCCTCGTGGTTGCTCACGTAAATGCATATACGTGTCGTTCATCTTTAGCGGGTTAAAAAGCCATTTCCTGTAAGCCTCGTGCAATTTCATACCCGTTACGTTCTCTACAACAAGACCGATGAGTTGGTAATTGGTATCAGAATAATGCCATCCTCCACCAGGGCTAAAGTGAGGTTTCAAATACTGCTTTGTGTAATCAATAGTTTCTATCGGCGTCCAGAATTTGTTCGGGTCACTGAATAGTATTTCAAAGAAGTAGGGTGAGCCATCTGCCTTATCATCTTCGCTGATAAAGTCCCCATAGTAATCGGGAAGTCCGGAGGTATGATTTAGTAGCTGTCGCAGAGTGAGAGTTTTTCCATAAGACACCCCATTTAATACATGGACGTCGTTTAGTATATTATTTGACAAATGAAGCTCCAGCTTATCATCCAAGTTGAGACGACCTTCCTCGCTCAGCTTTAGCACTAGCGCAGCCAGAGTAAATTTACCGATACTGGCTGCAAGGAAAGGGTGATCAGGGGTCATAGCAACTCCTGCTGCAGAGTCAGCCAAGCCGCTTGCGCCTGTCCATCGCAACTTTAGTCTCGGTGACTCCACTAGTAGTACTCCGTTGCGCACAAGCGGATCTGCTTTAACTGCCTGGTCAAGGGTCTGCTGAAGAAATGGACCATAATTATTAGGGTCCTCCCTAAAGGTGATGTCCTTGTCTTTTTTGCAGCCGAATAAGGCTAGAATAATTATAATCAGGGGGTACTGTAATTTCCGAAATGTCTGAAGTCTCTTTTTCATGTTGCTTGATTTTAACGCACACGTTAATGATATGCTGCAAAATTAAGCTCACATGAGCATTATAGTTTATGGCTTTACGTTCGGATTGATAAATCCGAACTTGTTTCAGGGGATACTTCCTGTCGTTTTTGGGCTTTATACTCACTAGGCGTTTTGCCGACACATGTTTTAAAGGTAGTATTAAATACACTCTTAGATTTAAATCCAACATCAAGTGCTATTCCTTGAAGACTTAAATGATTCATTTTTTCATCAAGGATCATCTTTTTTGCTTCCTCAATACGGTACCTATTAATGAATTGATAAAAATTTTCATTGAACCCTGTATTAATTAAATAAGAAAGTTGGTGTAATGAGATATCCATCGTAGCAGATAATTTAACAAGGTTAAGTTCACAATCTAAAAAAGGTTTTTTCTCTTCCATGATGTGCGTTAAAGTGCTTTTTAACTCCCTTAATTTATCGTCTTCCAACAATTTTTTAGGTTCCAGTTTTTTTGAATCTTTTTCAATGATTGTATGTAAGATTTCATTTTTCTGATCCGCTGTAAAAGGGTAAATTTCTTTTTGTTTTAAGGAGAAATAAGCAATAATAAAAAAGCCGACTAAATAGAGAGAATCAAGTACTAGATAATCATAATTCGAAAAAGGAAATAAGTTGCTGAGAATAACAAATACACCCATTATAAACACACAAATTATCATGTATTTTAGCCATTTCAGATCTACGTTTTCTACAGTAGAGGTAAAGGAGCGTATATTTTTTTGGTGCTCTTTTAACTTAATCAACGATAATATACTGTAATAAAAGATTTGAATGTTATGCAGTATGCTTAAATAGCTTGATTCTAATTCTATCAAAAACTGAATTTTTTGTTTATCAATTGACGTCTTCTCAAATAGTAATCGAGAGGCTAATGCTAGATAAAGCATCGCTAACCAAAAAAGGTGCAAATAATCCTTTATTTTCCAGCGACGGTCAGGAATTACGAAATAAGAAATTGTATAATAAAATACCGGTGCAAGTACATAAACTGATAAATTTAATATTATTAACAGAGTAACATTTTCGGTATTAGCTCCTGCTATTCTAAGATTGTCGTCAACATACCGAAAGCAGATGCACAAAATGAAGACACCAAGCCATTTGTTCCCGGATTTGTTAACGTCTTGAATATTGATGAGGCACAATAAAGCAACGACTAGGGTAACACCCATAGAAAGGATGCAAATAAAATTAGATAGGATATGAGTTGTATCATTCATGAAATACCAGTATTATAGCATACTCTATAACATCGGACTTAGCTATAAGTTGGCCTAGGAATTTAATAGGTTCCGACCTAAGACACTTCTCTAGAATTAAGTTCCGCAGATGATCGGATTGATAAGACTGACCTAGGCCAACTCTCCCACTTCCATCTGCAAGGCTGTAGTAGCCACAACTTGATCTTACAGTTTGTAGTTTTAAAAAGAGTCAGATGTTCTCTTCGAATATATAAACTATTTCCGAACTCATCAGACCCAGTTTTTGGCCCACCCCGTGTTATGGTAAAAGGCTGATAAACATCTTCTATACAATCACATTATCTTTTGCAAACTTGGTGGGCTTTATCGTGTTTTATTTCTCCGCTTTAACCAATTGCATAAGACAAGAAAGCCTCTCAGTTCTCACTGAAAGGCTTTCTTTCTGCTCATTTGACTAGGAGCTCAATCATTTCAATAGTGTATTACTTAACTCAAGTTGCTAGTTATACAATAATTTTATTGAGCGTAAAAGCGAAGATGAATAATGTAATTTTAAGCAACCATCCCTTAGCAGTAACTGCATGAAGCTTTCGAAGGAATAACCCTTTGATTTCACTAATTGTAGTT
>DASWMZ010000080.1:0-9307 GCA_036399495.1 Pedobacter sp. | reverse complement strand
CCTGCTCCGCATTAAGTGGAGTTTCGGAAAGGAGGGAGGCCATGCCAATCACTCCATTCATTGGAGTTCTGATCTCGTGGCTCATGGTTGCTAGAAACACACTTTTAGCCAGGTTGGCTTTGTCAGCTTTTTCACGCTCTTCCTGCAGCTCTTCGTTCATAGCATGCAACTCCTCTGATTGAGCTTGTAATTCCTCCGACTGGGATTCAAGTTCTTCGTTAACAGCTAAAAGGTTCTCCGCCTGTGCTCTCAATTCTTCAGATTGTTGCACCACTTCAGCCGTTCTTAGCTCAACTTGGTACTCTAACTCTTTCTTTTGCTGTTGAACTTGATTTATCCGGTAACGATAAAATGCGAAAGCGGAGGCCAGTATGCTAACGGTAATAAGTGTTCTGAACCACCAGGTAGCCCAGTAGGGAGGAGTAATAATCACTTTGATTGAGGTGCCTTTTTCATTCCATACCCCATCATTGTTAGATGCTTTAACTCTGAATATATATTCGCCCGGATCGAGATTAGTATAGGTTGCTGTTCTTTTACTCCCTACATAATTCCAGTTTTTATCAAAGCCTACCATCTTGTAAGCGTATTGATTATTCTCGGTAAGAATAAAATTGATAGCACTAAATTCGAACGAGAAAACCGACTCCTTATAGGTTAGGGTGATTTCTTTAGTTTCTTTAATATCTTTTTTTAATAAAGATTGTTCTCCTGGAGTTAACGATCTATTAAATATCTGGAAATCAGTTATGTATACTTGAGGTATATATTTATTTTTCTTGATATCAGAAGGGAAAAAAGAATTTATTCCGTTAGTCCCTCCGAAAAAGAACTCTCCATTTCTAGCCTTTAGTCCAGCAGGATGTTTAAATTCCAAACCTTGAAGCCCTTCTGATATACTGAACACTTTAGTTTCTAAAGTCTCCGGATTAAAACTTAACAAACCGTTGGTTGTGCTAATCCAAAAATTGCCAGCTTCATCTTCAAGAAGGCTTTGTATCGAGTAATTTTCTAACACATTATTTTTAGAGTAATGTGAAAAGGTTTTCTTTACGGGATCAAAAAGATACAGGCCGATAGATCCAACCCATAATCGGCCCTTTTTATCACTATGAATTACTGAGGCCTGTTGAACGTTATTATTTCTTTTTATGAAATAATTTGAAAATTTACCTGTTTTATAATTATATACATTAAGTGCAGTGTCAGTGCCGATCCACAAGTTGCCTTTATTATCTTCCTTGATTGACTGAAGATTTACTCCTTTGAAATTTGTTTTTTTATTATCTATTTTACTAAAAGTTTTTGATTTCCTATCGAATAAACTAAGTCCCTCATTATAAGTACCTACCCAAAAATTCTTCTTCTTATCCTCATAGATAGAGATAATATTATTTGATGAATGATTCTTATCATTGGGATTTGGAAGAAAGCGAGTAAATGTTGAAGTTTTAGAATTGTATAAATTTAGCCCTCCCCCCCAAGTGGCCGCCCAAATAGCACCATCCTGAGTCTGAAGGAGCTTTAACACAGCATTTGAACTCAAGGATGTAGCATCATTTAAATTGTGTTTTAAAATTTTGAAAGTCTTGTCGGCCCTGTTCATTATATTTACGCCGCCGCCATCTGTTCCAATCAAAATATTACCTTCGCTATCCTCTAGAAAAGTTTTAATTTCCTTGTAACTTAAATCTTTATTTGTATTTCCAGCCTTATAATGTGCAAACTTTTTTGCCTGGGGGCTATACATATCTACCCCCCCTGTATGGCTTCCCACCCAAAGGTTACCTTGTTTATCATTGTATAAAGCAGAAAAGGATTTGCCCGACAAACTAAAAGGATCTGCCGGATCGTTTATATAATTATAAATCTTGTCTGTATCAGGATTATATAAATCCAGGCCTCCGTTAAGAGTTCCAAGCCATATACGATCATCATGATCAATCAATAAAGCCATGATACCACCACTTTCTGAATAGAAATTCTGCTGGGGTTTGTAAACTTTAAAGGTATTTTTTGAGATGTCAATCTTTACTAATCCTGCTGAAAATGAACTAACCCATAAATTATTATGGCTGTCTTTTGAAATTGAATTGTAAGTTGAATCCTTTAATACTACCTGGTTATTTAGTGAATAAGGTTTTAAAGAACGAGTTTTTTGATTAAAAATATAAAGCCCTTTACCTGTAAGCACCAACAAATTCCCTCTGGAGTCCTCACTAACTTGTACCATAGACGTACGTCTTGAGTGCGCTAATTTGGTAAATTCATCAAACTTGGTAAACCGGTTACTTTTATAATTAAATAAATATAAATTATCTCCAGCCCCAACCCATAAATTTCCTTTTTCATCATTATAAATGCTTGCTATATAAACATTTTCTGGTATACCGTTTTTAGCGAAAGTATACCGAACAAAAGAGTTTTTAGCATAATTAAACAGATTAAGACCCAGACCAGTGCCCACCCAAAGATTGCCCCTTTTATCTTGACACATATTTGACACATCATCATTACCTATACTGGTGTTATCACCCGCCTTATTTTTATAGATTGTTATGTTGTAGCCATCATACCGGTTTAAACCACCACCACCCGTTCCAATCCACATATGGCCTCTATTATCCTGAAAGAAGGTTTTAATCATATTAGCAGACAATCCATGTTCCTTATTTATGTGCTTAAAATTAAGCTTAGGAGCCTGGCTGTATACTCTGATAGAAATTGCTGACAGAAGAAAAAATAGTATAAAAAAGCTGCCGTTTTTTATAACTCCCGGATTCGATTGCATATATTTCAGATAAATAACTGAGTTCTTATACCTGCAATGTCTTTTTTGGTTACATCTTTGTTGCTGTCTGTGAAAGATAATTTAGGCAGGAGTATAAGCACAATAGTCAATATTTGCTTGTTCAACTGACTGATACTTAGCCCGCTCTCAAGTACAGCTCAAGCGTATTGCTTTAGGAGTTAAATAGGTTGAAGTTTGCCTGGCAAGCGCCAGAAGTATATCACAAGACTGAACTTACTTATTAATTCATTGATTGTAGCTCGCCTGTTGGTCTGCCGAAATCTAGCCCATACTTGATAACTGGATTGTAAGGATGATGTTTTGGTCGTTTGAACCTATCAGCCACCTATTACTCACCAGAATTTACAGTGCTGTTTGGTGCACTTCCTAACTCTCCGGGAGCTTTATCATCACCTTCTTTCGGTTGCAATTTTTCTAGCTGGTCAACCTCAGAAGCACCACTACGAATATTTTTTTCTTTTTCATCGTCAGCTAGCCGTGGCTCTGGTTTTGTTGGTTTAGGTGTATTCTGTGGTGTGCTGTACTGCTCGTTATCTTTAGTTTCCATAATAGATGATTTCTTATAAAACAAGCTTCAAACCCGAAAGTTTAATTAAACTTCGGGCACTCAAAACATATTAAATCCACAAGAGTTAAATTTACATGAGTAACTTTTTCACCGTCTTGATTGACGACAGACCAACAAGATTTGAGAAGAATAGAATCATTGCCTTAGAGCCCTATGAGTTTGGTACCAAAATAATTATGGAAGCTTCGCATTTGGAAGAAGAACCGATCATTTATTTTACCAATGAACCCCACGAATTGGTTATTAAATCTTATTCCTCCTGAATTATAAATTGATCTGTCAAGGCATTTCAGTTTATTTGCAGCATTATAATGCTACAAGGGTTTGAGAGATTATATACTGTTTCTGGATACTGAGGCTTCCGGCTTACCAAAAAAATGGGATCAGCCTTATTCCAATAGTTCTAATTGGCCTTGTGCAGTGCAATTGGCATGGTTAATCTACACGAACGATGGTAAACTGATTAAGTCTGAAAATCATTTTATCGCCGAAAAGGATATTAAGATCGCGCCTTCCGCACAGAAAATCCACAGCATTTCCTCAAATTTTCTTGAACAAAATGGTAAATCGCGACAATCAGTAATGCAATTACTTGCGGATGATTTGATGAAATTTCAGCCGTTAGTTGTAGGACATTTTATGGAATTCGATTATCATGTTGTTTCTGCAGATTTTAACCGGGCCGGGGTCGATAATCCACTTACTTATTTACCCAGGTTTTGTACCATGCTGGCAAGCTCGTATTATGTGCGCGATCCGTCGTTAAGCCATTTGCGGCTCGGCGAGTTATACATAATGCTTTTTGATACAAAGCTGGACGAACAGCACAACGCTTACGCAGATGCGCACGGAACCGCCATGTGTTTTTTTGAATTGTTTAAAAGAGGGGATATTACAGATCTGAAAATCGAATCACAGCAAAAAGACAGGTTAAAAAAGTCGGAAAAGGAATTCCCCTGGCTTATTTCCCTCGTAATAATTTTGACTAGTGCAATTTTAATTTATTTCCTGTTATGAATCAGCGACTGGAATTTTTGAAAACGGTTAGGCCATTTAACCTATTACCCGACGATGTTCTGCTTGGAATTGTTGATCTTTTAGAAGAGGTGACCTATTCCAAGGATGCCTTTATTTACCAGCAGGAAGTAACCAAGATGAAAGGCGTCGACCTGATTGTTAAAGGGGAATATGAATCTTTTTTTTACGACAGCTCTCAAAATAAACGCGCTGTTGAAAAACACCATGAAGGTTATTGCTTTGGTGGGATCTCTGTACTGTTAAACGGTAAACGTTCTTTAAAAACTGTTGCGGTTAAAAAAGGAACTGTTGTTTATTTTCTGCCCCGCAAAACTTTCAGAGCCTTATGTAAAGCGTTTGAAGAGTTCTTCAAATATTTTACTGCAGAGTTTGGAAAGCGAATGCAGAACGAGGATTTTGTGCATTTCTTCAAGCGCCCGAACTCTTTTGAAGATAGTTTTATTGCCTCCGATCAATTCTATTCCCGTAAGGTTGAAAGCATAGAGTACCGGGAAATTATTTCTTGTACGAATTTTACACAGGTTTTTGAAGCAGCCCGAATAATGGCTGCAAATAAAGTAAGCTGCTTATTTATTAAAGACGAGGAAGGAAAAATCATTGGTTTTATAACCGATATTACGTTGCGTGATAAAATCATCGCCCGCCAGATGAATAGCACTGTACCCGTTTGGCAGGTGATGGATCAGCCGGTTGTGTCGATTAATCAGCAAGCCTATGTATATGAAGCCGTTTTGATGATGTTTCAAACGAAAACGCGTTATCTATTAATTGAGAAGGAGGGTAATTACGTTGGTTCGATCAGCCGTAATAAACTTTTAAGTGAACTGGCACAATCGCCATTAGTATTTATTCAGTCTGTAAAACAGGCTTTATCTTATCAGGAGCTTAAAAAGAAATGGGAGGTTGTACCTGAGATTGTGACGCAGCTAATTGGGCGTGGCGTTAATCCTGAAATTATTAATCAGGTTATTACCACCATTGCTGATACCATCACTGTAAAAGTGATCGAAAAAACAATTGCTGAAATCGGCGAGCCGCCGGCGAAGTTTGTATTTATGGTGCTGGGAAGCGAAGGCCGTAAAGAGCAAACGTTAAAAACGGATCAGGATAATGCTATAATCTACGAAGATAAAGCGAATGAACAGCGTGAACTTGTGAGAGAATATTTTCTGAAGTTCGCCGAACGGGTTTCGCAAAGATTAGATCTTATTGGTTTTAGTTTTTGCACCGGCGATCTGATGGCCAAAAACCCCAAATGGACACATTCTTTATCTCATTGGAAAAGGAATTATACCAGTTGGATCGATGATTCTGTTCCGGAAACGGTAGTTAATTTTTCAACTTTTTTTGATTGCCGTTTTATTTACGGCGAAAAAGGTATTATGAATGAGCTTCAGGAATTTATTGATGAAAAATTACAGCAGCCATTGGGAGGCTTGTTCTATATCCTTACCCAAAACGCCCTTCAATACGAGCCGCCGTTAACCTTTTTTAAAAATATCCGTACGCAGACCGTCGGCAGTCAGGAGGTGTTTGATATTAAAACGGCAATGACCCCAATTGTAGATTTGGTACGCGTTTATGCGCTTAAAGAGCGAATCTTCAAGGTAAATACTGGCGAGCGACTAAAAGCGTTGAAGGAAAAAGGAATATTTTCTGAAACAGCATTTAATGAGCTTTCGCACTCTTATTATTTTTTAATGGGTATGCGATTAAAGAGTCAGGCTAGCCAGATTATGTATGATAAAGTTGAGCCCAATAATTACATCTACCTGAATACAATTACTAAAATAGAGCAGGTTACTTTAGTTGAGATCTTTAAAACGATTGTGAATTTTCAAGGAAAAATAAGACTGGAGTTTACAAACACTCTTTGGTAAATTATGGCAAATATGATTTATCTTCAATTTTTATTAACTTTAGTTAATTAAACACTACCACAGAGCTATGAACCTATTCCGTCTTTTTTTTACGATAATGACTTTTTTAATCGTAAATGAATGCTCTGCTCAGGTGTTTGTTTTTGCCCGGGAAGATCGTGCTGATATCATTCAAAACTTTAATGTCGAAGATGGTGGTTCAAAAATTTTAGATCAGATTCGGGAGCGTGAAGGAAAATGGGTAAGCTTGCTCGAAACGGATGCGCCCGGATATGGTGCAGTTTTTTGTGTAGCGAGTTCGGTCGGTGCACATCCTAAATACTTTGTCAGCTATGGTAAAATATCATCTGCTGAAGCAATTGTTGAAGCCCGATCTAAAGCGCAAGATTTTTCTAAAGGCAAATCAAGTGCTGATGTTTTTATTATGCGAACCTTCAATAATCAAAACAAATATCCTCTAAAAAGGACTTCCCAAAAGCCTTAACAAAAATCTTCTTTTAATGTTATCTTAAAAAACTCAAGCTATGAATTTCAACAAAATTCTAATCAAAGCCTTGTTGGCGATATTATTTACGACAGGAGCTCTATCTATTTATTCTTGTTCTAGCATGAAAAGTGCACCCGGTAAACAAGCGAAAGCTGCAATTTCGGCTACTAAGGCCACTACGCAAGGAAGCGGATCGATTACATTTGTGCAGGATAAGAATGAAGTAGAGATGGAACTTGAATTAAACTTCCCATCTAAAGCCGGACAAACCGTTGCCGTTCATATTCATGAACATGGCGATTGCGGAAACGAAGGCAACGAAGCACACGGACATTGGAATCCTGGTAAAGCTCCTCATGGTAAATGGGGCTCGGGCCAGTTTCACTTAGGTGATATTGGAAACGTTCAACTAGATGCTAATGGAAAAGGCAAATTGGAATTAGAAACCAGTCTATGGTCTGTTGGTACTGGGGCTGCAAATGACGTGATTGGAAAAGCAATTATGGTTCACGACAAGGCAGATGATTTCATTACCCAACCAACCGGGAATGCCGGTGCTAGAATTGGTTGCGGTGTGATTCAATAACAAAACTCTGTTAAACAAAAGAGGCTGAATCGATATGATTCAGCCTCTTTTGTTATATAGATATTTTTGATTTATATCAACTGAACACTTCTCTTAACAAACTCTGTTAATTCCGCACCAGTTAACATTCCTTGCGAAAGCAATGCTAAATCAAATGCTTGTTTAGCTAATTGAGCCTGCTCTTCCTGATTTTCAGTCTGCAAGATCCTGTTCACCAATGTATGGTTTCCATTAACTGCCACTTTAAAGTTTTCAGGCAAGGCACCATAAAAGCTCATTCCGCCACCCATTTGCGCCATATCTTTCATTCTGCGCATAAACTCATCTTGAGTAATGCTTACAGGTAATTCTTCCGGATTTAAGCTTTCAATCTCCACCTTCATATTGGCTTTATTAATAGCCTTCTCGAAAATGTCTTTTACCTTGGTGGTTTGCTCTTCTGATAAAACATGAGCAGGAGTATCATCCTTCTTGATCAGCTTTTCAGCTACATCAGAATCAACTCTTTTTAAAGAAGTTTTCTCAAGTTTCTGCTCCAGCTGATTGATAAAGTGATTATCGATAGGAGAATTCATCTCCAATACATCGTAATCCTTTTTGTTAGCCGACTGGATAAAGGTGTCTTGCTTTGCAGCATCAATTGTGTATAGGTAAACTAAATTGCCATCTTTATCAGTTTGCAAAGCGCTTACTTTTTCTTTGTATTCGTCAAGCGTAAAAAACTCTTTTTTGGTATTGGTAAGCAAAGCGAAATCTTTAGCTTTTTCATGGAATTTCTCTTCACTTATCATTCCGTATTTTACAAATACGCCAATGTCGCCCCATTTATCTTCGAAACCTTTACGGTCTTTTTTGAATAACTCGGCTAATTTATCAGCTACCTTTTTGGTGATATAGCTGTTGATCTTCTTTACATTGCTATCGGCCTGTAAAAAGCTTCTTGATACGTTCAATGGAATATCCGGAGAATCAATCACACCATGAAGCAGCATTAAGAATTCAGGCACAATGTCTTTTACCTCATCGGTAATAAATACCTGGCGCGAAAACAACTTGATCTTATTCTTCTGGAAATCAAAATCGTTCTTCACTTTCGGGAAGTAAAGCACACCGGTTAAGTTGAAAGGGTAATCAACGTTCAGGTGAATCCAGAACAAAGGATCTTCAGAGAACGGATATAATTCTTTATAGAATTCTAAGTAATCCTCATCCTTTAAATCAGCAGGAGCTTTAGTCCAGATAGGGTTGGTGTTATTTATAATATTATCAACCTCGAACGAAGTATATTTTGCCTTTCCTTCTTCATCCTCGCCATCTGGTGCAGACTCTGTTTTAGTACCAAACTTAATTGGAACAGGCAGGAAGCGGCAATATTTATCAAGGATTTCCTGAAGTTTGTGCTTGCTTAAAAATTCCTCAGACTCGGCATTTATATGGAGGATAATATCCGTACCTCTTTCTGTGCGGCTGCCTTCAGTAATCTCAAATTCAGTGCTGCCATCGCAAATCCAGCGGGCTGCCTCAGCTCCATCCTGAAAAGATAACGTTTGAATTTCAACCTGGTCAGCCACCATAAAAGCGGAGTAAAAGCCCAACCCGAATTTTCCGATTAATTCATTAGCATCTTTAGCGTCTTTAAATTTTTCAACAAATTCTGTAGCTCCCGAAAATGCAATCTGATTGATGTATTTCTTGATTTCATCGGCAGTCATTCCCAAACCTTTGTCAGAAATGGTAATGGTTTTCTTTTCTTCGTCAAACGCCACCTCAACCATTAAGTCGCCAATCTCGCCTTGGTATTGGCCAAGAGAAGATAATCTTTTAATCTTTTGGCTGGCATCAACCGCGTTAGAAACCAATTCACGAAGGAAAATCTCGTTATCAGAATATAAAAACTTCTTAATGATCGGGAAAATGTTCTCGGTGTGAATGGATA
>DASWMZ010000079.1:0-89714 GCA_036399495.1 Pedobacter sp. | reverse complement strand
AGCGACTCTTTAACATACATATCCAGGTAAAGCGGATTATGCTCGGGTAGATAACCCAAATTTTTTCTTACTTCTAATGATTGGCTCGTAACATCGAAGCCAGCAACACTAGCTTTGCCCGATGTTTGTGGCGTAAATCCCGACAGAATTTTCATTGTTGTAGATTTGCCTGCACCATTAGGTCCCAAAAAACCTAAAATTCTACCTGGTTGGGCTGAAAAAGAGATTGCATCAATCGCCTTTTGGGTACCATATATTTTTGTAAGCTGATCTACCTGTATGCTCAAAATGAAGAGTTGTTTAGAAAACCAAAATTATAAATTGTTAGCAAACAAACTATTTATCAAGCCTCCAATTAAATCGTAATTCGTAAATCATAATTCGCAAATCAAATTATCTTTGCAGCATCATGAGTAAAAACAACGACGAGCTATTTAAAAACGTCATCTCCCACGCAAAAGAATACGGGTTTGTATTTCAGTCGAGCGAAATCTATGATGGTTTAAGTGCGGTATACGATTATGGCCAAAATGGATCAGAACTAAAAAACAACATCAAAACCTATTGGTGGAAGTCGATGGTGCAAATGCACGAAAACATTGTCGGAATTGATGCGGCAATTTTCATGCATCCCACCACTTGGAAAGCATCTGGGCATGTTGATGGGTTTAGCGACCCAATGATCGACAATAAAGACTCAAAAAAACGCTATCGCGCAGACCAACTGCTTGAAGATAAAATAGCTCGTTATGAAAAAGACGGCAAGACTGAAAAAGCAGAAAAGCTTCAGACAGCAATGGATGATGCCTTAAAAGCTGAGAACTTATCCGCTTTGCGCGATCTCATTATAGAGCACGAAATAGCCTGCCCTGTTTCAGGCACTAAAAACTGGACCGATGTGCGCCAGTTTAACTTAATGTTTTCTACCCAAATGGGAGCTGTAGCAGATGATGCAGACTTAGTTTATCTCCGCCCTGAGACCGCACAAGGCATATTTGTAAATTACCTCAACGTTCAAAAAACCGGAAGAATGAAAATTCCTTTCGGGATTGCGCAAATTGGCAAAGCATTTAGAAATGAAGTAATTGCGCGACAGTTTATTATGCGTATGCGTGAATTTGAACAAATGGAAATGCAATTTTTTGTTCGCCCTGGCACAGAAATGGAATGGTACGCTTACTGGAAAGAAGCCCGTTTAAAATGGCACAAAGCCTTAGGAACACCCCAGGAAAAATACCGTTTTCACGATCACGTTAAGTTAGCGCATTACGCAAATGCTGCGGTAGATATAGAATTTGAATTTCCGTTCGGATTTAAGGAAGTAGAAGGAATTCACAGCCGGACCGATTTTGATTTAAGTCAACACCAGCAGTTTTCGGGTAAAAAGCTTCAATATTTCGATAACGACCTTAACGAAGAAGGTAAACCGATTGGAAATTATATTCCTTATGTAATCGAAACATCCATCGGTTTAGACCGGATGTTTTTGCTAACTCTTATAAACGCATTTCAGGAAGAAGATTTAAGTGAAGGCGATAAAACGGATAGCCGAGTTGTTTTGAGGCTTCATCCTTGCCTAGCTCCAGTTAAGGCGGCGATATTCCCGCTGACTAAAAAAGATGGTCTTCCCGAGAAAGCCAAGGAAATCATGGACAGTTTAAAGCTGGATCATAACGTTATTTACGAGGAAAAAGACGCTATCGGAAAGCGCTATCGTCGCCAGGATGCTATTGGGACGCCATTTTGTATCACTATCGACCATCAAACGCTTGAAGATAACACCGTTACTATTAGACATAGGGATACCATGGCGCAGGAACGTGTATCAATTGACGCGCTTAACCAGTTGATCACCGACCTTGTGAGCTGGAGAAACCTGCTTAATTAACTGACTCCCAACATGTACCGCTTAATTGCGTTTGACTTTTGTTATACTCAAATGACAATTATTGCAACGTATTGCTTGGCTGTACCGTATAAAAAGCTTATATTTGATATATAAACATTAACGCTATCGAAGACACTCTCTACACAAACTCAATAGAAGGGATTATATGAAGAAAACGATTTTTAAAGGCGCCTCATTCCTATTACTAGCATTAACATTACCAGCGATAGGTTGGGGTTTAAAAGAGAATGTAGAAATATTAGATTCACCAATACAACCAGAATTGGTTCAAACACCTGTTGTCTCTCAAGCTGTTTCCGCTGAAGAGTTGTTTACCCAACATATTTCTGAAATTTATGATTCAGCCAAGCTGGAAAGCGCTTCACTTAATTTTGAAGTTTTCAAGAAAGCACTAACTGGATATTATTCTCTTAAAGGTGATTTTAAAATATCTCCTGATAAGCAAATTATCTCAATTGTAGATTTTACAAAGCCGAGCACTCAAAAACGTCTTTGGATTGTTGATTTGGGTAAAAGCAAATTACTATACCATACGTTAGTTGCTCACGGAAGAGGAAGTGGTGGCTTAATGGCTAACCAGTTCTCAAACACGGCAGAATCTTTTCAAAGCAGTTTAGGTTTTTATGTTACTGATGAAACTTATATCGGTAAACATGGATTGTCATTGAAGCTGCAAGGCTTAGACAAAGGTTTTAACACAAATGCAAAGGACCGCGCGATTGTGGTTCACGGTGCAGAGTATGTTAGCCAGAGTTTTGTAAATCAAAACGGATATTTAGGAAGAAGCCACGGCTGTCCTGCAATCCCGGTTGAGTTAACAAATGAAATTATCAAAACGATTAAAGGTAAAACAGCGATGTTTTTATACAGTGCACCAGTTGCAACTTACAAGTCTAATTTTTTAGATGTTCATGCTGCTGCTACGAATTACATGTCTGCTAATCAGTCTTTAGCGACTTTGTAAACAAAAACCTTTAGGAAAAAGGGTGTCGATTGATCGACACCCTTTTTTTATGGAATAACCTGGCGGATTGGCCGACTGGGAGTCTGCATAAGCTAACTCGAGAACCTCAACCAGCCTTTTCCCTCATATCCGAAAACAAACTGCTTAGGATGGATGATTTCGGCTAGTAACTCTATAGTATCGACCACCTTTTGACTAGACCGGTTGAAATATTGGTTCCCATCGGCAATGTAAACCCGGTTGTTCTGTACCGCATTTAATTCGCTCCAACCTTCAAGGTCCAACAGCAAATTGATCTCCTGTAGAGTGCGATCCATTGCGAAGCCGCATGGCGCGATGATGATAACATCGGGATTAGCAGTTTCTATTTGTGCAAAATCTAAATACCCTGAATGCTGGCCGCTTTCGGCCAATAAAGATACTCCACCGGCGATTTGAATTAACTCGGGTGTCCAGTTGCCTGCAACCATCAAGGGCGCAAGCCACTCAATACAAACTACCGATGGACGCTGCTCTGCAAACTTGAGTTTGTGATGAATTAAATCGCAGCGTTCTCGCAATTCTTCCACTAATTCTTCACCCTTTGACTTCACATCCAGTTTCTCGGCGAGTACGAGAATTTCGTCGAAGATTTCTGATAAGGTTTTGGGATTAAGTGAGATGATTTCCGTTTCAAGATCAAAAGTATCTTTAAGCGCAGCTTCGACATCTTTCAAAGACACAGCACAAACTTCGCATTGCGTTTGAGTGATGATAACCGTTGGATTCAGCGATTTAAGCGCTTCCTTGTCAATAGTGTAAATTGACAAAGCTTCAGATAAGATACTTTTAACCTGACTATCAATCTCTGCACTTGAAGAACCAGAGACAAACTTCGCGCAAGAGCAGATAGGCAAATCGCTAACACTTTCAGGTAAATCGCATTCATGCGAACGGCCCACTAATTGATCTTTTAAACCGAGGGCGCAAACTATTTCAGTAGCTGCAGGAAGAAGGGATACGATTCTCTTATCTGGCATATTCTCCAAAAATAAGTTTGGCTTTAATTAGTTCAGCTTAATATTACAATTACATACCAGGCCCACCTTGCGTACCGCCATCTTGCTTTAGATCGTCATTATTCACACCACGCTTCTTTTTAGGCTGTGCGTTAAAATTCATCTTACCAAATTGCCAACTAAATGTTAAGCCAACAGAACGGAATGGAACTGAAAAATTACTGCTCTGATCGAGGCCATTTGCCCCTCGAAAACTGCTTCTGAAGTTCTTCCGTTCATTAAACGGATCCACCACATTTAAACCAATCTTACCCTTCTTTTTTAAGATCTCTTTATTTAGAGATAGCTGCCACATATTAAAAGAAGGATTTCTACCTTGAGAAGTACGTCTTGGCGAATTAATTATGGCAAAGGTTTCTACAAGAAAGCCTTGTGACATTTTAACGGAACCTCCCACATAGGCGTTAGTCATTAAAAAAGTCTTGTTTGTAGATGAAGCCGTTGATGTAAAGGCACTGCTAACCTTAGGCTGATAAGAAAACACATTAATATTCCCTCGAAGAGTTAGTCCCTTTACAGGGGATATCTGGGTAAATACAGAACCTCCAATTGAATTATTCTGACCGATGTTCTCGAAGGTTGAAAGCGAAACCCGTTTTACATCTCCGTTAGGATAAGTATAGTCTTCGGCAGTAACAAAGCTCTCAATCACATCATCAGTATGCCGGAAATATAATGAAGTGTTAACAACGGATCCTTTTACGAAAGTTGAAAAGTTGAATTCTACACTTTGAGTGATTTCAGGCGAAAGTTCCGGATTTCCCACAGTATGAAATATATCGTTGCTAATGTTTCTAAACGGATTCAAATACTGTAAGCTTGGGCGTTGAATACGTTTGGAGTAACTCAATCGTAAATTATTAGTTTTGATGCTCTTGGAGATAGAAAAACTCGGTATAAAGTTGGTATAAGGCCTGGAGAAAGGCTCATAACCTTGTGTCTTATTATCAACATCCCCTTTGATTAACGTACTCTCTACTCGCGCACCACCTTGGATACCCCAGTTATTTTTAAGCTGGAATGTTAAAACGGAATAACCTGAATAAACATCCTGATCATAATCATAAATGTTAGAAACATCGGGATTGAAAACGAAATTGCTTCCCTGTCTTTTTTCAAAATCTGATGTGCTGGTTATTCGCCTTAAGATCGACTTTCCGCCAAGTTCTAGTTTAACTTTCTTGGTTACAGGTAATGAATAATCGGCTTGAACGGTATATTCATTATTTACCCCATCATTTTGGCCAATCTGGTCTTTATTTGTCTCAAGACTATACAGATTTTGAAAATCTGCGTTCGTCCGGGCACCTGTCCATTGTCCCGCAATGCTTAATTCGTGGCCTGCCTCTTTAAATTTATGAGTAAAATCACTACTCCAGTCAAAACCGGTAAACCGGTTTTCATTATCAGTAAGAATATTGTTTGTTACCTGATTCAGAGGATTTAAACTTGAGCTTGTATTAACTGAACCTCCGTCTGTATTAAAACCTCCGTGATTATAGCGGATACCTGAAGAAATATTATTTGATGCGTTGATATCGTAACTCACATTTCCAGATGTAGAAAAGCCTCGTCTGAACACTTCACTCGTACCACGTTGAGTACTGGACGATTGAGGGTCACTTCTATCAATACTTACCCTGCTAATCTGAGGCCACATCAAGTTTCCCCCGAAGTTTCCTGTTACACTCAAACGGTTTTTGTTCACGTTTAAATTGGCATTGCCATTATTTTGCCGCGTACCGACTCCCCCACTTACCGAGCCGCTTACGCCAGACATATTGCTTTTTTTGGTGATGATGTTAATAATTCCCCCCGATCCTTCAGCATCATATTTCGCCGAAGGGCTGGTTACCACCTCAACACTTTTTATTTGATCTGCAGGAAGCATTTTCATCGCATCGCCGACATTCGCAGCCATCGCGCCAGAAGGTTTCCCGTTAATCAACACTCGCACATTCTGGTTCCCGCGCAAAGAAACGTTACCATCCTGATCGACAGAAACCATAGGGACTTTGCGCAGTACATCACCGGCATTACCACCAACCACGGTAGCATCTTTCTCGGCATTGTAAACTACCTTATCAACTCGATTTTCGATGAGGGCAGCTTGTCCGGTGACGGCAACTTCTTTTAAGGCAGTAGTTAAAGGTGAAAGAATAATTTTCCCCAAGTTCAAATCGGGTTTACCCGGAGTTGTGGTTACCGGACTTAGCATTTTTGTTTGATATCCTAGAAATGTGATGGTCAATTTATAGTTCCCTGGAGCCACGTTATCGATCTTAAATACACCTTTAGTGTCTGTTAATCCTCCATTAGTGCTTTTTGTGGAACTTACACGACCCAAGCCAACCGAAGCATAATCAACAGGTTTTTGGGTGAGCGAATCTATTACGGTTCCGGTGATTCTGCCAACAATGGCCGGTGCCCCACCCCCGGGAATTTGGGCCAGTGCAGCATTGACGGAAAAAAAGATGATAAAAAAGAAAAGGGATCTCATTGCGCTAATTTTGGTAATTAGTCGCGAAGATAAGCAGAAGGTTACAGGCAAATTAAAAAGAATAAAAAAGTGACAGTAAAACCATCACTTTTTCAAGAACTTAAACCACAAGGTTTACAATCTTTCCTTTTACAACAATTACCTTCTTAGGAGATTTCCCATCAAGGTATTTTTGAACATCGGCATTGCTCAATACGAATTTTTCAACCTCTGCTGCTTCAAGCGTAAGCGACATATTAAGATTCATCTTCATTTTCCCGTTAAAAGAAATGGGGTAGGCAAACTCGTCTTCGATCAAATAATCCGGATTGAATCGAGGATAACAAGCATAAGACAGCGACCCGGCTTCATTGCCTAAGAGCGTCCATAGTTCCTCTGTAATATGCGGAGCATACGGAGCCAGAACTATCACCAAATCTTGGAGGACCTTGCGTTTTGTGCATTTCAGATCGGTTAGCTCATTCACACAAATCATAAAGCTCGATACGGAGGTATTGAACGAAAAACGCTCTATATCGTCCTGCACTTTTAAGATAATCTTATGAAGAGACTTTAGTTCAGCTTTGGTAGGTTCATCTTCAGATAAACGGAAATTTAGTTGGTCGTCGTGAAATAGCCTCCAGAATTTTCTAAGGAACTTAAAAACACCCTCTATCCCATTTGTATTCCATGGTTTACTTTGTTCTAAGGGACCAAGAAACATCTCATACAAACGGAGCGTATCGGCTCCATAACGTTCAATGATATCATCAGGATTTACTACGTTGAATTTGGATTTAGACATCTTTTCAACCTCAACACCGCAAACATATTTACCATTTTCGAAGATAAATTCAGCGGTGGCATATTCCTCGCGTGGTTTTCTAAACCTATCCAAATCAAGAACATCGTTCTCTACAATATTTACATCTACGTGCACGGCAGATGTTTTATACTGTTCTTTCAATCCATTAGATACAAACGTGTTAGTGCCTTTCCCTTGTTCGTCAATTACCCGGTAAACAAAGTTGGATCGGCCCTGAATCATTCCCTGATTAATCAGCTTTTTAAAGGGCTCTTCTTCGATTACGTATCCTAAATCTTTTAAAAACTTGTTCCAAAAACGACTGTATAACAAATGGCCTGTCGCATGTTCAGAGCCGCCTATATATAAGTCTACATCCTTCCAATATTCAATTGCCAATTTTGGCGCTAATGCATTTTCACCACGCTCTTCGGCGGAAGCCATATAGCGATACCAATACCAGCTAGAACCTGCCCAACCTGGCATAGTGCTCAATTCATATTCGTATTGATCCTGATACTTCCAATCCTTTGCCCTTCCCAAAGGGGGCTCGCCACTTTCTGTGGGAAGATATTTATCAACCTCAGGTAAAACCAAAGGCAAATCTTGTTCATCAATTAGATACGGAAGACCATCTTTGAAATATACGGGCACAGGTTCGCCCCAATAGCGCTGACGACCAAAAATGGCATCGCGCATGCGGTATTGTATCTTTGCTTTTCCCGCGCCTAGTTGCTCCAATTTTTCATTCAGAGCGGGAATAGCTTCCTGGTAAGTTAGGCCGTTTATAAAATCTGAATTGATGTAGCGACCTTCCTTGGTTGCATCTGCTTCCTGATCAATATTTTGTTGTGCGTCTAATATCTGAATAATAGGCAAATCGAAATGCTTGGCAAACAGCCAATCGCGCTGATCACCTGAAGGCACTGCCATTACAGCACCTGTACCATAACCCGCTAATACATAGTCGGCAATCCAAACCGGAATCTTAGCTCCATTTAAGGGATTTAAAGCATAGCTTCCAGTAAAGGCGCCTGATACAGTTTTCGCATCAGCCATTCTATCAAGTTCGGATTTCTTCTTTGTTTGAGCAATATAAGTTTCAATCTGATCTTTTTGCTCCGACGTGGTAAGTGATGCAACTAATTCATGCTCTGGCGCGATAACTAGAAAGCTTACTCCGAAAATGGTATCAACACGGGTGGTGAACACTTCGATGTTTCCACCACCCTGCTCTAATGGAAAAATAACGGATGCTCCTGTACTCTTTCCGATCCAATTCCTCTGCATTTCTTTCAAAGGTTCCGGCCAATCTATTACAGCAAGCCCTTGCAGCAAACGATCGGCGTAAGCAGTAATGCGCATGCTCCATTGCATCATTTTCTTTTGTTCAACAGGATACCCCCCCCGCTCTGAAACTCCATCCTTTACTTCGTCGTTCGCCAAAACGGTACCTAGTGCCGGGCACCAGTTGACTGTGCTTTCTTTTAAAAAAGTTAGGCGATATTTTAATAGTTCCCGTTGTTGCTCCTGCTCCGACATTTGCTTCCAGTCATCGGCTGAGAAAGTCAGTATATCATCATCAGAAACAGCGGTGATGCCTTGCGAACCTTTATTCTGAAACTGCTCAATGAGGCGTTGAATAGGTTCTGCCTTGTCACTTTCCTGGTTATACCATGAATTGAACAATTGCATGAAAATCCACTGTGTCCATTTGTAATATTCGGGGTCGCTGGTTCGAACCTCGCGACTCCAATCAAATGAAAAACCAATTTGATCAAGCTGGCGTCGGTAGGTCGCAATGTTTTGTTCTGTAGTTACAGCCGGATGCTGTCCGGTTTGTATTGCATATTGTTCTGCTGGCAAGCCAAAGGAATCGTAACCCATTGGATGCAATACATTAAAGCCCTTAAGTCTTTTATAACGAGAAAAGATATCTGAAGCGATATAACCAAGAGGGTGGCCCACATGTAATCCAGCTCCGGAAGGATATGGAAACATATCTAAAACATAGTATTTAGGCTTTGGCGAATTGTTATCGACCTTAAATGTTTGATTTTCGGACCAAAACTGCTGCCACTTTTTCTCTAAGTCTTTGAACTGGTAATCCATCTCTAAAATATCTTGGGTTGCGAAAATACTAAAAATGCGAGGATAAAGAATTCGTAATGCAATCTAATGTTCTCTGAGAGCGGGCGATAAACCTCGATAACATCAAAATTTAACAGATATTAACTTCCTTTTTTCCTATTTCTACCCTTTAATTTTTAATTTCGCATATTCTAATTGATTATGGAAGAATTTGAAAGTAGCGCAGCTGCTAAAAAGACCAAGACCGTTTACATTTCAACCGTTATAAGTATCGCTTTAGTGTTGTTGATGATCGGGCTGTTAGGACTTATCATGGTACACGCCAAGAATCTTTCCAATTATGTAAAAGAGAACATCGTACTGAATATCATTGTAAGCGACGGTGCTAAAGAAGTAGATGTACTGGCATTGCAAAAGCAATTAGACGCACATCCATTCGTATTAAAATCGCAGTATGTAAGCAAGGAGTTAGCAGCACGAAATCTGCAAAAGGATTTAGGCGAGGAGTTTGTTCAGTTTTTGGGCTACAACCCACTTCTGTCTTCTATAGATATTTACATGAAAGCCGAACATGCAAACAACGCAAGTATTCAAACATTCAGCAATCAGCTTGCTAAAAATCAATTGGTTAAAGAGGTTATTTACCAAAAGTCGTTAATTGACATGGTGAATCAGAACATTAAAATCATCGGATTAGTTATTCTTGGGTTTGCTTTAGTCCTACTAATTATTTCAGTTGCGCTGATTAATAACACCATCAGACTTTCCATATACTCGCAGCGCTTCCTCATAAAAAGTATGCAATTAGTTGGCGCCACGAAAAACTTTATTAGAGGGCCTTTTCTTGGCTATGGCGTTTTGCACGGATTTTTAGGTGCGCTTATCGCTATAATCCTTTTATTAGCAACACTTTATCTTGCTCAACAACAAATCCCCGAACTGGTTATTTTAAGAAACTGGTTCGAATTTGCGCTTGTATTTGCCGGAGTACTGGCTATAGGTATTATGATATCGTTCTTTAGCACCTATTTTGCAGTAAGCAAGTACCTTCGTTCAAAAATATACGACCTTTACAGATAATGGCATTAAAAAAATCAACATCCGCTACAACAGATAACACTACTGTAAACTTCGTATTCGGAAAAAGCAATTACAGACTCCTTTTAATAAGTATTGCTGTAGTTGTTCTTGGATTTATCCTTATGATTGGTGAATCTGATATTTATGATTTCAGGAAAATTGTTCTTGCTCCAATTGTAGTATTAGCAGGTTTTGTAATCGGATTTTTCGCGATTCTTAAAAAACGGAGCTAGGCCTTATGACCACTTTTGAAGCAATCATCCTTGCTATTATAGAAGGGGTGACTGAATTTCTCCCTGTATCTTCCACAGGACACATGATAATTGGC
Source organism: Pedobacter sp. (assembly GCA_036399495.1). GTDB lineage: Bacteria > Bacteroidota > Bacteroidia > Sphingobacteriales > Sphingobacteriaceae > Paradesertivirga. The sequence continues at coordinate 79,000 of DASWMZ010000079.1, read as the reverse complement.
TCAGCCATTATGGGCATCGAAGCAGACCCATTTGTGAAGATGTTCAATGTAGCGATACAATTTGGAGCAATTTTATCAGTCATCGTTTTATATCGCCGCCGTTTTTTTAAATCCTTCGACTTTTACTTTAAACTCTTTGTAGCGTTTTTACCGGCAGCCCTTATTGGCTTCCTTTTGAACGACTACATAGATATGCTAATGGAAAACGTGCTGGTAGTTGCTGCAATGCTTGTTCTTGGAGGTATTATCTTGCTTTTCGTAGATAAATGGTTCATTGGCGGAGAAATTGATTTTGATATTAACTACCGCGAAGCGCTTTCAATTGGTCTTTTCCAGGTTATCGCCATGATACCCGGTGTATCGAGATCTGCAGCTACAATTATTGGAGGGCTAACTCAAAAACTCACACGAAAAGCGGCAGCAGAATTTTCTTTTTTTCTCGCCGTACCAACAATGTTTGCTGCTACCGGATATAAAATGCTTCAGTTTTATAAAGACACCGGCTTTCAATCTAAAGATTTAGACGTACTTATTATTGGAAACATTGTAGCGTTTGTTGTAGCTTTATTAGCAATCAGAACCTTTGTAAGTTACGTTACGAAACATGGCTTTAAGGTTTTTGGCTATTACAGAATTCTGGTAGGCATGTCTATCATAGTTTTGTATATGCTTGGTTACGAACTGAAAATTGTATAGTGTCTCAAAAAGCTTTTCCCCAATTCAACTTCGCCGAAGGCGAAATGCTCCTAATAAATAAACCTTACCACTGGACTAGTTTTGATGTAGTAGGTAAGATTCGAAATTCGTTTAAACCACTTAAACTTAAAGTCGGTCATGCCGGAACTTTAGATCCACTAGCCACCGGACTGCTTATTATCTGTACCGGAAAACTCACCAAAAAAATAGATGAATTTCAGGCTCAAGAAAAGGAGTACACAGGAACAATGATCCTTGGCGCTACAACACCCTCATATGATCTGGAAACAGAAGTAGATGAAACTTTCAATGTCTCCTCTATAACTGAGGAGCAACTCATAGAGAACAGCAAGAACTTTATAGGTGAACTGGAACAGTTTCCACCCATCCATTCCGCTGTTAAACAGGATGGCGAAAGACTTTATCTCAAAGCCCGCCGGGGTGAAACAGTAGAACTGAAATCCCGAAAGGTGAGCATCTCTGAATTTGAAATAACGCGAGTAAAGTTACCTGAAATTGATTTTAGGGTTGTTTGCAGTAAGGGAACGTACATCCGATCGCTGGTTCATGACTTTGGGAAACTACTAGATAATGGTGCTTATCTCTCTAAATTGAGAAGAACCCGAAGCGGAAACTTCCATGTTGATAATGCTTATGAAGTAATGGAGTTAGTGAATCATGTTCGAAATTTAAAGCAAGAAATTAAAGCATCGCATGACTCTAATAATTAGTTATCGATGACTATTAAAAGTTAAGATGAAGATTTATCAGCACCTGGACGAATTCAAAAAGATCAATAATGCCGTAGTGACCATCGGCACTTTTGATGGCGTTCATGTTGGGCACAGAAAAATCATATCGCGGCTAACTGAAGTTGCAAAGCTGACAAACGGTGAAAGCGTAATTCTTACATTCTTTCCGCATCCGCGAATGATTATTAACCCTGAAGATGTAAATCTTAAATTAATCACTACCATCAGCGAAAAGGCAAAGCTGCTCGAACAACTCGGGATAGATCATTTAATTATTACCCCGTTTACACGGGATTTTTCAAATCTAAGCGCAGAAACATACATTCAAAAAGTGTTGGTTGATAAAATCGGTACCAAGAGAATTATTATCGGATACGACCACCATTTTGGAAAAGATCGTGAGGGAAATCTTAAGCAGTTGCAGAAGTTTGCGCCCGGCTATGGTTATGAAGTAGAAGAAATTCCCGAACAGGATATTCATGATATTGCGGTTAGCTCAACCCAAGTGCGTGAAGCCCTCAAAAAAGGCGATGTACAAACTGCTAACGATTTCTTAGGTTACCCATTTAGCTTATTCGGTCAAGTAATCAAGGGAGATCAGTTAGGCCGAACCTTAGGCTTCCCGACGGCAAACTTACTGATAGAAGAGCCCTATAAATTAATACCCTGCGACGGCATCTATGCTGTTAATATTAGAATCCATGCCGATTCTGAGATCTCAAACGTGGCTTCGCGAGTGTACAGCGGCATGGCCTACATTGGTAATCGCCCAACTATTAATGGCATGTCGAGAAATATCGAAGTAAACATTTTTGACTTCAACCAGGATATTTATCGCCAGTATCTTACTATGGAATTTATCCATTTCATTCGAAATGATATTCGATTCTCTAATATCGAAGATCTCAAAATTCAAATCACCAAAGACAAACAAGCTGCGTTATCTTTGTTATCTTCATAAGTAAGATAACTCATCTACGTGAGAAAATTAAACCTGGACAAGGAACAAGCTGACTTTTTAAGTGACACCATCAAGCACTGGGAGTCAGATGGGATGCTTCCGCCTGAGACAGCTCAACAGCTTCGCGATTCTTATGACGTAAAGCAATTTGACTGGCGCCGCCTTGCCCAATATTCCTTCTGGATTGCGCTAGCTTGCGGACTAATTGCATTCGCTTCACTGGTTATTGATGACGACGTAATTAATCTCCTTAAAAAAATCTCTGATGCTCCAGATATCGCAATTAGCTTAATTTCTGCGGCATTAGCAGCATGGCTTTATTATCGCGGTCAGAAAAGCAAGCAAGTCTCTCCTGAAAAAGTATTCAGCAATGAGGCAACCATTTTTATTGCAGTGCTTTTTACGGCAAGTTCAATAGCATTCTTAGGCAAAGCATTTGATAATGGCTCGGGCCATTTCTCCATATTGTTCTTACTGTCCGTATTCGTTTACGGATTGTTAGCGCTTAAATTCAAGTCCCAATTGATCTGGGCCTTTGCCTTAATATCTTTAGGAAGCTGGTTTGGTACAGAAACCGGTTATCAAACCGCCTGGAGGGATTATTTCTTGAAGATGAACTATCCCTTGCGATTTGTATTCTTTGGCGCTTTCCTAACGCTGGCAGGTTTTTATCTTCACAATATTAAGCGTCTAGAGATTTTTAGAACAGTCACTTACGTGATTGGCTTACTTTACCTATTCTGCTCTCTGTGGCTACTTTCTATTTTTGGAAACTTCGGAAACCTTGAAGATTGGTTTAAAATTCGACAAACAGACATTTTCTATTACAGTATCATTTCGGCAGTAGTCTCCATAGCGTTCATCTTTTATGGCCTTAAGAAAAAAGATGAGATAGCCAGAGAATTTGGAATTACCTTCCTGCTTATCAATATCTATACAAGGTACTTTGAATATTTCTGGGACAAAACTGACAAGGCAATCTTCTTTGGATTATTAGCCATTTCATTCTGGCTTATCGGCCGAAAGGCAGAGAAAATCTGGAACCTGGAACTGTTTACTCAGAAAGGACTAAATCCAAACAAATCTGCTGAAACCAGTTAGGCTCCGGGCTTGATCTCAAGTGAGTAAGTAATCTCGACCCCTCCCGCTTCCAGCATATTATGTACCGAGCAATACTTTTTTACCGCTAACTCTGCAGCTTTTTCAGCTTTCTCGCTATCCAATTTACCAGTTAGGTGAAAGGTCATATGAATTTTGGTAAAAACCGCAGGTACAGCGTCAGTCCGCTCGCCTTCTACTGTAACAGATACATCTGCAATGTCTTGACGTTGTTTCTTCAAAATCGAAATGAGGTCGAAAGAACTGCAAGATCCAAGCGCCATTAGTACAAGTTCCATAGGTCTAACACCTAAGCCCTGTCCGCCAATCGCATCTGAACCATCAACATGCACTTTTACATTACCTGATCCGGCTGCCTCAAAATGCACAGCATCATTAAGTCTGTTAAGTTCTACCTTCATACTATTTCGAATTATCTAATGCTTGCGCGATATCACCCAAAATGTCTTCAGCATCTTCAAGCCCCACTGAAATACGAATACTGCCTGGTTGGATTCCAATAGCAACACGCTCATCTTCCGTTAATTTTGAGTGTGTCGTAGAAGATGGATGTGTAGCAATCGTTCTTGCATCGCCAAGATTAGATGAAATGGAGATCATCTCCAAGGCATCCAAAAATCGCTGAGCTTGTTGAAAACCACCTTTTACAATAAATGTGACAATCCCACCACCTTGCTTCATTTGCTTCTTAGCAAGCTCATATTGAGGATGCGACGGTAAATGCGGATACCGCACCAGCTCAACCGCCGGATGTGATTCTAACATTTCAGCCAGCTTTAATGCAGAGCTGCAGTGCCTGTCCATTCTTATAGTAAGTGTTTCCAATCCCTTTGAAAAAATCCAGGCGTTGAAGGCAGACATAGCCGGACCGGTATGGCGGATGAAAAACATTAATTCCTTAATCAAATCAGCCCGGCCAACCACTACTCCCCCCAGCACACGTCCCTGGCCATCAAAGTATTTCGTAGCCGAATGACTTACCAAGTCAATTCCGTATTTAATTGGCTTTTGAAGATATGGTGTTGCAAAGCAATTATCTACGTTGATAATAATATTTGGATATTTTTTCTTGAAGCCTCCAAGCCATTCCAAATCAACCAACTCTAATCCCGGGTTTGATGGCGTTTCTAAAAAGATCATCCTGGTTTCAGGCTTAATCGCAGCCTCCCAATTTTCTGGAGTTGCAGCATCTACGTATGTATGTGTAATGCCCCAGCGAGGAAACAATTGATTAAGCAATTGATGAGTGGAACCGAATATTGAACGGCAGGCAATGATATGATCACCACTTTTTAGGAGACCAGCAAGCGAAGCAAAAATGCCTGCCATACCTGAAGAAAAGGCAAGGCCTGCTTCCGCACCTTCCATTTCACAAACTTTATCTATAAATTCTGACGTATTGGGATTAGAATATCTTGAATAAATATTCCCCTGGATTTCATCCGCAAAGATTGCTCTCCCCTGCTCAGCATCTTCAAAAATGAAGCTGGAAGTAAGGTATAAAGGAACCGAATGCTCCCTGTTTTGGCTGCGTGGTGCTTGTTTACGTATTAATTTAGACTGCTCTTTCATTGAAAGGCAAACTTACGGAAGATTCGAGTAAATATTATGTCAAAAAGATTGCAGCATTAAGCTACCGTTTTGTGCTCCATGGCCTTTCTTAAGAAAGTTCCTGTATAAGAATCTTGCTCCGCTAAATCTTCCGGTACACCTTCAAACATCAGCTTGCCTCCCCTATCTCCCCCTTCAGGTCCAATATCAATTACCCAATCGGCGCATTTAATCACATCCATATTATGCTCGATCACCAAAATAGTATTGCCTTGATCCAGCAACGCATTAAACGATTTCAAAAGTTTTTTAATATCGTGGAAATGCAAACCGGTTGTTGGCTCATCGAAGATGAAAAGGGTTTTATGGCTATTATTTCCTTTAATTAGAAAAGATGCCAGCTTGATACGCTGTGCTTCTCCACCGGATAGGGTATTTGAAGACTGACCCAGATGAACATAACCTAAACCCACATCAACCAAAGGCTGTATTTTGGCAAGAATCTTCGGTTCGTTCTTGAAAAACTCAAGCGCTTCATCAATGGTTAAATCCAAAACTTCAGATACAGTTTTATCGAGATAAGTCACATCCAGCACATGCTGTTTGAAACGCCTGCCGTCACAGGCCTCACAGGTTAAGTGAATGTCGGCCATAAACTGCATCTCGATTTTAACCTCACCCTCTCCCTGACAAACATCACATCGTCCGCCTTCAACATTAAACGAAAATGCTGCAGGTTTTAGTCCCGCTGCTTTCGCGGATGGTTGAGATGCATAAAGATTTCTGATTTCATCCCAAGCCTTTACATAAGTTACGGGGTTGGATCTGGATGATCTTCCGATCGGATTTTGATCCACCATTTCGACTTGCTCGATTTTACTAGTGTCGCCTGTCAGTTCATCGTAAGAGCCAGTTTGTTCACCCGAATAATTGCCGATTGCCTTTTGAATAGCCGGCTGCAAAATTCGCTTTACTAATGACGTTTTTCCAGACCCCGAAACCCCGGTTACGCAGGTAAACACATTAAGCGGAAATTTCACATCGATGCTTTGAAGATTATTCTCCCGGGCACCCTTCACTTCTATAAAATCGTTCCAATTTCTGCGGCTAAGCGGAATTTCAATCCTCTCTTCCCCGCTTAAATATTTTCCTGTTAGACTATTAGCGTCTTTAATTATCTCATCGTAATTACCCGCAAATACAAGGTTTCCACCATTGGTACCGGCTGCAGGGCCAATGTCTATCAGATGATCTGCGGCATTCATAATTTCCTCTTCGTGCTCTACCACCAACACTGTATTTCCAACATCGCGCAAGGATTTTAAGACACCGATAAGTTTTTGTGTATCTCGCGGATGCAGACCAATACTCGGCTCATCCAAAACATAAACCGAACCTACCAGTGAACTTCCTAAAGAAGTAGCAAGATTGATCCGCTGAGATTCGCCGCCAGACAAGGTATTTGATAAACGATTTAAGGTTAAGTAACTTAAGCCAACGTCATTCAAAAATTTAATACGATTGCTTATCTCCGCCAAAAGGCGCTTAGCAATTTTACCTTCATTTGCACCCAACTCCAGATTTTCGAAGAACTCTAAAGCCTTATCTAAAGGCATCAAAACAATATCCGTTATTGATTTTTCACTAATCTTAACGTAGGTAGCATCCTTTCTTAATCTGCTTCCTTTACATTCAGGACAAGTCGTCTTTCCGCGGTAACGCGATAACATTACCCGGTACTGAATCTTATAGGTTTGTTCTTCAAGGTGCTTAAAAAATTCGTCTAGTCCCCGAAAATATTTGTTACCAGTCCACAGCAACTGCTTTTGCTCTTCTGTCAAATGAGTAAAAGAACGGTGTACCGGATAGTCAAATTTCAACGCATGCTTAAGCATTTCATCGAGCCATTCGCGCATCTTTTCTCCTCGCCAGGGAGCAATTGCGCCATCGTAAACCGACTTGTTTTTATCAGGAATAACGAGGTCTTCATCAATTCCAATTACCTTTCCGTAACCCTCGCAGCGCTTGCATGCCCCGTAAGGATTATTGAAACTAAAAAAATTAGGCGTTGGTTCCTCGAACCTCATACCGTCAAGTTCAAAGCGATCGCAGAAGAAATGATTATTCCCATTTTCTTCGACGTAGCAGTCTCCCTTACCTTCAAAAAATGCCGTTTGAACCGAATCTGCGATGCGGCTTAATGTTTCCTCATCATCACTTACAGAAATACGGTCGATGACAATTTTTAAGGCAGAAGCATCGAGCTTATCATTGATAACAGATTTATCTTCAAGCAATTCTTCAATCTTCGAAAGCTTATCATCAAAGTAAACCCGTAAAAAGCCTTTTTGAAGAAGAACGGCCAATTCTTCTTTAACGGTTCTGTTGCTGTGCGGATGAAGCGGGCAGGATAGTGTAACAGATGTTTCTGCCGGCAAAGCCGATATAAAGTTAACAACCGTTGTTACGGTATCTCTCCTCACTTCTTGACCGGAAACGGGCGAATAGGTTTTCCCTACTCTCGAGAAAAGGAGTTTTAAATAATCATAAATTTCGGTGGATGTTCCAACTGTAGATCTTGGGTTGCTGGTAATCACTTTTTGTTCTATCGCGATAGCAGGAGCAATGCCTTTTATATAATCAACATCAGGCTTGTTCATCCGGCCCATAAACTGGCGGGCGTAGGAGGACAAGCTTTCTACATAACGTCTCTGACCCTCGGCATAAAGGGTATCAAAAGCCAAGGAAGATTTGCCAGAGCCAGACATACCGGTAATAACCACCAGTTTATTTTTGGGTATCGCAACATCAATATTCTTTAGATTATGAACTCTGGCACCCTTTATAATGATATATTTTTTTGGATCTTTTTCTGACTCTACACTCATGAAACTGTACTGAAGTTTTTCTCGTATATAAAGTATAATGAGAAAATTTAAAGATTGTTCGGGGCCAAAAATACGACCATTTAGCTTAACAATTTTAATATAAACGTTTGTACATCTAATTATTATTATCTATATTTGATATACACACGCAATAAACACAATTCACACTTAAAGAAGAATATTATAGATTAAACTCTACTTAAATAACTTAGTCTTACAATTATAAAAAGTAATTTAAATAGGAGTCCTATGAAGCTTCAAGTAGTGAACGATCAAGAGTTGGTACATCTGTACATAACTGGTCAGGAGAAAGGTCTGGAAGAACTGATTCGCAGACATAAATCAAAAATTTATACATCTATTTATATGCTGGTTAAGGACCAGTACCTTGCCGAAGATATCTTTCAGGATACATTTATTAAAGTAGTAAATACTTTAAAGCGAGGCAAATACAACGAAGAGGGTAAGTTTTTACCCTGGGTTCTTCGTATTGCCCATAACTTAGTAATCGATTATTTCCGTAAAGAGAAACGTACACCGGTAATTACGAGTGGCGACGGGTTCGATATTTTCGATGTGTTAGGTTTTTATGACGAAAGCATCGAAGACAAAATGATAAGAGACCAGTCTCATAAAGACTTAAAGGCACTTATTCAGTTATTGCCTGAAGAGCAAAAAGAGGTTTTAATTATGCGTCATTACGGCGACATGAGCTTTAAAGAGATAGCTGACATTACGAATGTTAGTATCAACACCGCGTTAGGCCGGATGCGTTATGCATTAAATAACCTACGTAAAATGATGCAAACGAAAGAAATGAGCTTAAAAATTAGTTAAATAAAAAAAATACGATTTGTAAAATATAAATTTAGCAATGCCGTTTATTGATTAGTATCATCTATTAATTAAAGACGGCATTGCTTATGTTACAAACTTCTACTACTACAGACTCTGAATTTAACTTATTTCCAGTTGCGGAAATGGAGCCAACACCGAGCTCTTCCCTTAATGCCGAAGATCAAACCTTTTATAATACTATAAAACGGGAATTAAATAAAATTTCTTACAGTCCTTCACAGGAAGCCGTTGATAAGATTTTGAGTTACTCAAAATCAGTTTAGATACAAGCTGTTTTCTATCTAAGTCCTCTTTTGTGAGGCATTTTGCTATTTTCGTTCATGCTTAAGCAAGATCGTTTCAAAGCGTTTGTTGAATATTTTTCTGCTCAACCAAATGCTAAAACTGAACTTCATTATAATACTCCTTTCGAATTACTAGTAGCAGTTATCCTTTCAGCTCAATGCACCGATAAGAGGATTAACCAAATAACTCCTGCTTTATTTGACCGTTATCCGGATGCGTTTGCAATGTCGAAGGCTACGGCCGACGAAATATATCAATATATCCGCTCGGTAAGTTATCCCAATAACAAAGCTAAACACCTTGAAGGCATGGCCAGGTTGTTAGTCGAAAAATTTGAAGGGCAGGTGCCATCCTCAATGGATGATTTACAGTCTCTTCCGGGAGTGGGGAGAAAAACGGCCAATGTTATTACGTCTATTGTTTTTGAAGCACCTGCCCTGGCGGTCGATACCCATGTTTTTCGTGTTGCAAACCGCTTAGGCTTAACGCGGAATGCAACAACACCTTTGGCTGTAGAAAAACAACTAATCAAACATATTCCAACGGATCTTATTCGACATTCACATCATTGGTTAATTCTTCATGGGAGATATGTTTGTCAGGCGAGGCGACCTAAATGTGAGGTTTGCCCTATTACTCATTTTTGTAAATATTATGAGTATCAGCAAACAGCTACAGCCCTTACTAAAGCGGCTATAGCTGAACGGAAAAAAGAAAGGCAGAAGATTGAGCAGAAAAAAGCAAACAAACTTTCCACAGTTTTAAAAAAGTTCAGGGTAAAAGAATAAATTTATATTCTACCGTTTTTATAATGATAATAATTTTAGCATTTTGATTATAATTCTTACCTTCGAATTTGAATAACTAAAATAATGAGCAACTCAGATAAATTAAAAGCTTTACAGCTTACGCTTGATAAACTCGAAAAATCGTACGGAAAGGGCACCATAATGAAGCTTGGTGACACGGCTGTCGACTCAATCGAGGCGATTTCAACGGGGTCACTTACACTGGACATCGCTTTAGGTATTGGTGGCTTACCTAAAGGACGCGTGATTGAAATATATGGTCCTGAATCTTCGGGAAAAACAACATTAGCAATACACGCAATTGCAGAAGCACAAAAGAAAGGTGGTATAGCTGCTTTTATTGATGCGGAACACGCATTCGATAAATATTATGCAAAGAAACTAGGTGTTGATATAGAAAACCTCCTTATCTCTCAACCAGACAACGGAGAGCAGGCTCTTGAGATTGCAGATAACCTGATCCGTTCGGGAGCAATAGATATTATAGTAATTGACTCGGTAGCCGCTTTAGTTCCTAAGGCAGAGATTGAAGGCGAAATGGGTGATTCCAAAATGGGCTTGCAGGCACGTTTAATGTCGCAAGCATTAAGAAAACTTACCGGAACCATTTCTAAAACCGGCTGCTGCTGTATTTTCATTAACCAATTGCGTGAAAAAATTGGTGTGATGTTCGGTAACCCGGAAACTACAACCGGGGGTAATGCTCTTAAATTTTATGCATCGGTCCGTTTAGATATCCGCAGAACTTCGCAAATAAAAGATAGCGAAGAAGTTTCAGGTAACCGGGTAAAAGTTAAAGTGGTTAAAAATAAGGTGGCCCCACCTTTCCGCATTGCAGAATTCGATATTATGTTTGGCCAGGGAATTTCCAAAGCAGGTGAAATAATAGATTTAGGTGTTGAATTTGAAATTATCCGTAAGTCTGGCTCTTGGTTTAGTTATAATGACACTAAATTGGGTCAAGGACGGGATGCTGTTAAACAATTGATTCTAGACAACCCGGAATTAATGGACGAACTGGAACAAAAAATCAGGGAAACCGTTACCGGCGAAAAACTGGAAGAAGTATTAGGAAAGGAGCTGTAAGGCTCCTTTTTTATTATGAATCCACACTAAGCCTTGAAATCTAGATGAGGCTTACCGTTACCATTTTTTACAGCATTCTTGTTTTAAGATTAGCGTTTAATGGTACCTTGAAAATCAATCAAGGTCTTAATATTTTTAATTAAATCGATAGACGTTTAGCCATTCGGCAAAATCTTACTTCCTGAAGGAGCAACGATTATTCTTCCTGCATGTAATAGGAGTAAAGAGGATATTTCGGTAAAGCTCAGCTTCATGCCTGTAAAAATGTTTTTGTAACCGATGGCGCTTGCATGACATCCACCTCGACGCAGAATCCCTTATATCGCACTTACTGCCAGAGCAGTGGATTGTGCGGCAAAGGAAATGAAGCAGGATAATCTTGATACCTAGTACGCTGTTACTTTACCTCAAATGTAATGACCTTAACACCGATTCTAGCATTATCCGATAAGCCCTGAATTAATACTTTATACTTTCCTGGTAAGTCAGAAGTATAAAAGTTAATAGATGACAAGCCGTTTTTATCTGATTTTTGAGCTGGCAACCAATATAGAGTATTCCTTAAGTCAGGAGTTCTTGAATTCTTCTGTTCGCCTTCATACATTGGTGAGTAAAACTCGCGCTGCAACTGCGTTCCCTCATAATCAAATACCGTAGCATATGGATTAATTTTTAAACCCGAAAGATCTCCCTTATAGGTTTTGAAATTTGCAATGCCCGAAAATCTCTCCGGGCCATAGATGTAAGGCCTGTCAAGCACTTCCAATGACTCTACCTTTAAAGGATCAAGACCGATTATATCATTTCCATTAAATACGGGCACTCCGTCTACAAGCATCAGCGGAGAATCCTCATAAAAGCTTTTAGTGTCTGTATTTAACACTTTAAAACGATAAGATTTTTTTCTTGACTCAACAAAAATCTCTGGTATGTATTCTCGAAGTACTTCTTCCATAGTAGGAAATCTAACGTATTTGTCAAGCTGATAAAGCTTTTTAGCTGGAAGATAAAAGGGAATTGTATCAATTACTGGCAGTGATTCCTTTTCCAACAGTTCTCCTGAAAAAGCTTTATCTACTTGCATTGCTATGCTTCGCTTTCTAAGGCTTTCTGATAAGCTTTTCGTATAATTAAATGCAATGGGCTTCTCATTGCTATACTCTGTAGAGAAAGGAGAAATTAATTCTATTCTAAGAATGCTATCTGTAAGCGGATTCGTTTGGAGCATTAATTCTTCGGACCCTTTTAAGTCTTTAGTCAAAAACCTAATGTCGCCTGAATTATTACTATTGCCCACATAAAATTGCAGTCGCCTTCCAGGTACAGACAAATATCCGGTTTTGTGCCCCACAGGGGTATTAGAGGACGAGTTGACTATTTTACCCGTAATAATATGACCTTGAACTTCAGGCAGATATTTAACTGCCATTGTGCTTTCCTTTTGAATATTTTCCCACTTAAACCGGCGCCATCCATGAGTTAACATGAGGTTATCCTGTGCTTCTTCATCATTGCTATTAAGATAATAATCCGGGTTCTCGACTTTCCCTTTTAACTCTGATGTAAGCCAGGCAAAGCTCTGCAAGTTTTCACTCTCGTTTTCTAAAGAGTCGGTAAGCGATACTGAAACGGAAAAGATTGAACTGAGCGCATGGTTGGTTTCATCTTTGTTTTGGATGCTTAGAGATACTCTTTCCCGTTTAGTAAACTGCGCTTTATTTAGCTCTGTTCCTATCTGAAGGGCTTTCGTGGGCTTTCTAAAATATAATCGTTCAGCAATTGGCTTATTTGCTTCGTTAAATATGGCGATGCGGGAAACTCCTTCAGGCATTTGATCTTTTGTGATAATAACTTCGCCTTTGCCGTCATTAAGAACTAAAGTCTTATTCACATTAACCGCATACCCAGCGTAGATAACAGCCTTAAGCTGGTGCTCATCAGCAGTACTGGAATTTATAATTAATTTATAATTTCCATCAGGTTGTTTGGTAAATTGCATCACAAAGCCCAACTTCGTTACGGCTGGCAATACCCTACTAAACGCTGTTCCGCCGTCAGGAATGATAATTGCCCTGTAAAGCATGTCTTTCTCAGCCAACAGGCTGAGGGTTCCAATACCAAATTTTGTGGGTTTAAATCTTGCAACTGTATCATTTTTTTGATTTAAAATAAAGCCTTTAAACCTAATACCTTTGCCTGAATTATCTATAGCCCGAAAAGCCACCTTACTTCTTAACCCGGTAACAAGATCCCCCCCTTCTGGGAAAAATTGTATCTGATATCCAGCCTCTTTCTTTTTATTATCTGCAAATTCTTCATTTTTTAATGTATTAAAAATAGTTAAAGGCTTATGGAAATAGAGATCTGGACTAAAATTCTTCATCCAGCTTGTATAGGCCCTCAAAGTATAATTGCCTGAGGGCAGAGTTGAAGGAAGGGAAACCGATCCATTTCCAAAACCATCTTTAATATCAACTTTTGTTTGCAACACCGGATTGCTTTCTGCATTGAGAATTTCTATATAAGCCACTTTACTGATGTCTATTCTGGAATTTGTAAACGCTTCCATAATGTATGTGCCAAACCATACAATTTCTCCGGTGAGATATGTATTTTTATCAGTATGCACAAAAACTTTCTCCTGGAGTGTTGATGTAGTATATCGACGAAATTGATTCTCTAGTGTTGTGCCACTATGTTGCTGAGCCACAACAGTATCCGATACTATCGCTTCACAAATTAAAATCAGTAATAAGAACTTAAGTATTGGTTTCATATGTTTGAGTGTTAATTCCTGGCATCTGTTAAAAAGGCCAGTAAGAGGGTTTGATTTTTGTACCATTGCAATCGTAACAGTAAGGGAACTTGCCGGGATCAGGCTCGGGAATGATGAAAAAAAATTCGCTAAGACATTCCCACTCGCTATTACGTCCGGGCAAATAGATGTAAATAATGTTTTAAATCTTAATATCATAGTCAAATTAATTTGGCCAGTAAGATGGCTTAATGTTTGTACCCAAGGACCTGCAATCAACGCACTCAGGTTTAGCAAAATAATAAAAGGGATCTGGTGACTTCTCCGGAAGATCAGGTTCAACCTTAGTAATAAGTAACCGCTCCCTGTTCAAGGAATCTCTCCACTGCGATTCTAGCATTCTGCCTTCAACACATAGAGTTCGATAAACCCACTCACTGTTTATTTTTTTTATTTCTGAAGAGCTGATAAAATACCTCTCTTCCTGAACTAAGCCACAGCTTATAAAGCCAATAACCGACTCGGAAGGGTCGGATAGACATTTAATATTGCCGGTCAGCTCTGATGGTTGTGGGTCGAAAATGCTGCCAATCTGCTCGGTGTTTTTTTTCATCTTTGCAAGGTAGTTGTATGCTTCTTTTGTTAATCCATATTGAAACACATTGATGCTGTACATCTGGGAAAGTTTTCTTGACTTTCCATCTATAAAAGTTAAAGGAAACTCATTAATTCTATCTGTGCTGAGTTTTTCTGATGACCCTACTAAAATGGAATTAGATTTTTCAGTAGGCCAACAATAAGTGATATTTATGTTCGGATTTCTGTCAATGTACCCAGTCCCGGTATCTTCTTTTGTAGATATAAAAGGGGATTGAATCTCCCAAGTTTGATCGAATGCCCAGGCATAGTACCTGGTGCTTTGGTTTTTATCTTCACTGCTCACATGTAATTGGATACCCGGCCCATCAACCTTGTAACTGATTGTTCCTATCTCAGGTGTTTGTTTATTTTCCAAAAAAGCAGTCGCGTACTTCTTACCCCCTTTTGCAGTAATTAACAGCTTGTATCGTTGTGTGCTATTGAGTGGGCTTGCAAAAGTAGCCAGACCTTTACTGTCTGTCACTGCAGTTACAATTGACCCATCCTGGCCTTCAATTCTAAGGGTTGCGCCTACTTCTTCATAAGGCAGTGGAGGAACTTTCACATCTAAGGTTCGTGTTAGCTTTATAGTGGTTTGCCCTCCTCCTGTATTGATATATCCTTCTACTACCAGAAGATTTTTCTCGCTGTTTTCTACAACAGGCTCATAGGGCACTTTACAAGCGGAAAAGGAGATGCAAAAAGCCATCGCTAACCAAGCGATATGTAATAATAGCTTTATTCTTGTATTCATAGCTGTTAATATGGCCAGTAAGAAGGTTTGATCTGCGTACCCGAGCAAGTGTAACAATCAGGTGGATAAGGTAGTTTGCGCTCTCGAATGGAGTCTTGGTTTGGCTCTAAATATTCACAATAATGTGTATAAAACCAATTTTTATTTATCTTACTGATCTCGAAAGGACTAATAAACACCCGTTTTTCGCGGATTACGCCGAAGCTTATAAAGCCAATAACTTTTTCAGAAGGATCGGAAATACATTGGATATCGCCTGTCAGATACGAAGGTTGAGGGTCGAAAATACTTCCTATTTGTTCTGTATTTTTTTTCATCTTTCCAAGATAGTCGTAGGCTTCTTTCGTTAATCCATACTGAAACACATTTATACTGTACATTCGGCCCAGCTTTTCTGACTTTCCATCTATAAAAACTAAGGGGAACTCGTTGATCCGGTCTGCGCTTAGGTTTAAGGAGGATGCTATGTAGATGCTTTTCGATTTTGCAGTTGGCCAACATATTGGGCGTGGGGGGGGAGGTGTGTCAAGACGAGCGAATGTTGCTACAGTCTCCCATGTTTCCTCAAACGCCCAGGCATAGTATCTGGTGCTCGCAGTTTTATCTTCTGTATTAACATACAATTGTATGCCGGCACTATCTGCCTTATAACCTATTTGCTCAATCTCGGGTGTTTGCTTATTTTCGAGGAAAGGAGTGCCATATCTCCTACCCGAGCGAGTGGTGATTAATAGCCTGTATCGTTGCGGGTTATTGAGAGTTGTTGCAAATGTTGCAAGGCCGCTGCTGTTGGTAACTGCACTTATAGATGAACCATCCTCGCCTTCTATTTTGAGCGTTGCCCCCGTTTCTCCATCAGTTCTTAGAGGAGTTTTCACGTCCAGGGTCCGGCTTAATTGTATAGTGATTGGCCCTCCTCCGGTATTGATATATCCTTCTACCACCAAAAGATTTTTCTCGCTGTTTTCTACAACGGGTTCATAAGGCACCTTACAGGAGGGAAAGCAGACGGAAAGAGATATCAGTATACATACTTTAATTGCTGAACAAATAACAGAAGATAGAAAGTGTTTAAGTTTAAAAGTCATATACTTACTTTGTTGGCCAGTAAGATGGTCTGATCCGCGTACCCTCACAAGTGTAACATAACTCTGGATAAGGTGGAGGGGGGTCTGGTAGTGGTATCAAAAAGTTACATGGGTGTGAAAAAATCCAATTACTATTTATCTTACTAATCTCGGAAGGACTAATAAACACCCTTTTCTCGCGGATTACGCCACAGCTTATAAAGCCGATAACTTTTTCAGAAGGATCGGAAATACATTGGATATTGCCTGTCAGATATGAAGGCTGAGGGTCGAAAATGCTGCCAATCTGCTCAGAGTTTTTTTTCATCTTTCCAAGATAGTCGTAGGCTTCTTTCGTTAATCCATATTGAAACACATTTATACTGTACATTCGGGAAAGCTTCTCTGACTTTCCATCTATAAAAACTAAGGGAAACTCGTTGATCCGGTCTGCGCTTAGGTTTAAGGAGGAGGCGATATAAATGCTTGTCGATTTTGCAGTTGGCCAACATATTGGGCGTGGGGGAGGATTTAGGGCAGGACCACGGACAAATGCTGCTATAGTCTCCCATGTTTCATCAAACGCCCAGGCATAGTATCTGGTGCTCGCAGTTTTATCTTCTGTATTAACATACAATTGTATACCTACACTATCTGCCTTATAACCTATTTGCTCAATCTCGGGTGTTTGTTTATTTTCGAGGAAAGGAGTGCCATATCTCCTACCCGAGCGAGTGGTGATTAATAGCCTGTATCGTTGCGGGTTATTGAGAGTTGTTGCAAATGTTGCAAGGCCGCTGCTGTTGGTGACTGCACTTATAGATGAACCATCCTCGCCTTCTATTTTAAGCGTTGCCCCCGTTTCTCCATCAGCACTTGGAGGAGTTTTCACATCTAAGGTTCGCGTTAGCTTTATAGTGATTGGCCCTCCTCCAGTATTGATATATCCTTCTACCACCAAAAGATCTTGCGAGCTTTTGTCTACAACGGGTTCATAAGGCACCTTACAGGAGGGAAAGCAGATAGTAATAATCAACAGAATCCCGGGAAGTATTACTGAAAGTATTAAAAGATATCGAAGTCTGGGCTTTAAAATCATACCTATATTAGTTTGCTGATTTAATCTACCAAGTTTCGTCAAACGTTACGTCCGGGCAAATAGATGTAAATAATATTTTAAATCTTAGTATCATAGTCTAATTATTTTGGCCAGAAAGATGGTTTTATTCTTGTACCCACACAAGTGAAACAAGAAGCTTCGGGGGGTATTAGAAAATAACATTCGCTTCGGTAAAACCAATTCTGGTTTATTTTATTAATGTCTGAAAAACTAATGAAAAATCTTTTTTCGCGAACCAAGCCGCAACTTAAAAAGCCAATAACCTTTTCCGAAGGATCGGAGATACATTGAATATTGCCGGTCAGTTCTGAAGGTTGAGGGTCGAAAATACTTCCTATTTGTTCTGTATTTTTTTTCATCTTGCCCAGATAATCGTATGCTTCTTTCGTTAATCCATACTGAAACACATTCATGCTGTACATACGGGAAAGCTTCTCTGAATTTCCATCTATAAAAAATAAGGGAAACTCGTTGATCCGGTCTGCGCTTAGTTTTAAGGAGGATGCTATGTAGATGCTTTTCGATTCTCCAGTTGGCCAACATATTGGGCGTGGGGGAGGACTGAGGCCTGGAAGTTGAAGTGCTGCTATAGTCTCCCATGTTTCATCAAACGCCCAGGCATAGTATCTGGTGCTCGCCGTTTTATCTTCTGTATTAACATACAATTGTAAACCTACACTATCTGCCTTATAACCTATTTGCTCAATCTCGGGTGTTCTTTTATTTTCAAGAAAAGTAGTTGCATACTTCTTGCCTGTTTTTGTAGTAATTAACAGCTTATAGCGTTGTGTGCTATTGAGCCTGTCTTTAAAAGTCGCTACGCCCTTACTGTCCGTAACTGCAGTTACAATTGAACCATCCTCTCCTACAATTTCAAGTGTTGCACCCACCTCTTCATAAGGCAGTGGAGGAACTTTCACATCTATGGTTCGCGTTAGCCGTATAGTGGTTTCTCCCCCTCCTGTATCGATATATCCATCTACTACTAAAAGATCTTGCGAGCTTTTATCTACAACAGGCTCGTAAGGAACCTTACAAGAGGGAAGGCAAAGGGAAAGCAACATCAGCGTAACAGAAACTTTAGCTGCTGAACAAATAAAGGAAGATATAAATAATTTGAGTCGTGAAGTCATGTATCTATTAATCTGGCCAATAAGAAGGTTTGATATCTGTACCCAGGCATAGGCATTCTTCTGGTGGTGGAGGGTAAGCACAAGCCTGTGATGGAGGCCTCCAATACCAATCACTATTAATTTTTTTTATCTCTGAAGAACTAATAAAAAATCTTTTTTCCCTTATTATCCCACAGCTTATAAAGCCGATAACCTTTTCAGAAGGATTGGATAGACAGTAAACATTGCCTGTTAATTCTGAAGGCTGAGTGGCGAAAATACCGCCAATCTGTTCTGAAAGTTTCTTTAACTTACTTAAATAATCGTATGCTTCTTTTGTTAATCCATACTGAAACACATTAATGCTGTAGATATGGGCAAGTTTTCTAGACTGGCCATCCATAAAAGTTAACGGAAACTCACTAATTCTGTCTGCACTGAACTTTACGGATGACGCTATGTAGATACTTCCCGGTCGTCTTTCATTATTCCAACAAAATGCGTAACTATTAAATCCCTGATTCTTCCATGTTTCCTCAAAGCTCCATGAATAATACCTAGTATCCTGTGTTTTATCCTCACTGCTCACATGTAATTGGATACCCGGCCCATCAACCTTATAACCAATCTTCTCAATTTCGGGTGTTCTCTTATTTTCCAAAAAAGCAGTGGCATATTTCCTACCCAGTATTGTGGTAATTAATAGCTTGTAGCGCCGAGAACTAGTAAGTGGCGTTGTAAATGTTGCAACACCATTGTTGTCGGTAACTGCACTTATAGATAAACCATCTTCTCCTACAATTTCAAGTGTTGCACCTACCTCTTCATAAGGCAGTGGAGGAACTTTCACATCTAAGGTTCGTGTTAGCCGGATAGTGCTTTGGCCGCCTCCTGTATCGATATATCCATCTACTATTAAAAGATCTTGCGAGCTTTTGTCTACAACAGGCTCGTAAGGAACCTTACAACCGGCAAGGGCGATAGCTAAAAAGATTAAAGCCAGAGAGCTCTTCATTAAAACCTGATATTATAATTTACGAAAGGAATAGCAGTGGCAAAAATTGAAAGCTTGTAACCCTGAATCATCCCATTTTCACTAACAAAATATGTGGAGAACGGATTTTTGCGTGCTGTTAAATTATATACCCCAAATGTCCAGGAATTATGTGTTCGTTGATGAATTTTATGATTCCCGTCTATGTTGATAGAGAGGTCAAATCGTTGATAATCCGGAATGCGGTACTTGTTTCGTTCAGAGTATAAAACCCTTTGAGAGTTACCATAATTATATCGGGCTATGGGCAAAGTTATAGGCCGGCCTGTACTATACGTCGAACTAAACGAAAAACTAAGTCTTTGGGAGGATTTATAATTACTTATTAAAGTAAAATCGTGCGGCTTATCAAAATTTGCGGAATAATAATTACCTCCATTTATAGTTTCGCTGTTAAATTCATCGTTAACCTTTAAAAGTGTTCTGGAATAGGTATAACTCACCCAGCCATTTAGTTTCCCCGTTAGCTTTTTTATTAGAAACTCGACTCCATACGCCTTTCCCTCAGTAGTAATTACATCACGCTCTATGTTGTGATTTAAAATTACAGACGCTCCGCTTTTATAGTCAAGATAATTGTTTAACCGCTTATAATATGTTTCTACTGATGTTTCAATAGCATTCGAATTGAAGTTTTTATAAATACCAAGCGACACTTGATCACCGTTTTGAGGTTTAATATTCATGTCGCTAAGTTTCCATACATCTGTGGGCGATATAGAAGTGGTATTAGACAACAGGTGAATATATTGCCTTAGCGTGTTATAGCTGGCTTTAATAGCAAAATCAGAAGTTACTGCGTAGCGGGCTGAAAGCCTGTATTCGGGGCCTTGATAGGTTTTAACATTCTTTCCTTTGCTATAAGTCTTTGTTCCAATTACATTATTTTCCTCAATAGGCGAATTTGGTGCGTAGATTGTTACCGTTCCCGGTCCCAGATTATTAAATCGAGAAAAGCGAATACCTGCATTAAGAGAGATAGCAGGCGATAATTCAAATTTTTCACTAATGTAAACAGCACTCTCCAAGGCCTGTTCTGCAGCAACAATGTCGGGTTCGACGAGCGATTCACTGTTATACGGGTTAAGTCCGCCAGGTTGTAGATTGTAATAGATTGATTGAATTCCAAAGTCGATAGTATGTTTCGAATTTGGTGAGTAATTAAAATCCGCCTTCAGGTTAGTCTGTTTTATATTAAACTTAAGACGATAAGCATTTACAGCATTAAAACTACTATAACTCTGGTACTTGTAATTGTCAATGCCAGTAGTTGCGGTGCCTACAAGTTTGCTACTAAAATTATGTTTCCACTTAAGCGATAGGTTTTGGTTATTATACGCGTAAGAAGTATCAGTCGCCAGATTTGAATTATCATTGCTATAATAGCTTGTCAGAGAAAAATTATTTCTAGCATTGTGCTGGTGATTTAGATTTAAATTAAAGTCAGAAAAGTTAGCTTTTGTGTTTTTAAAATCTGTTTTTTTGGGTAACATATCAAAAATCCAGTTCGAATAAGTGGTTCGTGCCCCTGCTATAAAAGTAGTTTTTTCACTCAGTATGGGTCCTTCAATATTTATACGGCTGGTAATTAAACCTATTCCTGCTGAACCTTTAATCTTCTTTTTATCTCCTTCTCTTGCATTTACCTCCAGAACAGATGAAAGACGACCGCCATACTTTGCCGGAATACTGCTCTTATATAACTCAACATCCTTTATCATCTCAGCATTAAATGCGGAGAAAAAGCCAAAGAAATGGCTTGGGTTATAAATAGTTAAATCATTAAAAAGAATAAGATTTTGATCAACTGCTCCTCCTCTTACGTTAAATCCGGTACTTGATTCGCCAACCGACTTAACACCCGGAAGTGTTAGAATTACTCTTAATACATCAGGTTCTCCAAAAACAGCAGGAACTTGCTTGATGGTCTTGATATCTAATCTTTCAACACCCATCTGCGTCGCTGTAATATTATTCCTCCTGCCGGCAGTAACAACAACTTCCTTTAATGTATTAACTTGTTCTTGCACAACAATATCAAGTCTTCCATTCGATTGAAGTGATACAATTCTTTTGTTGTCCTGTATTCCGATGGCCTTAATGTGGAGTTCGTGCCTTCCCTTTGGAAGTGTTAAAGTATAAAATCCTGCCATATCGGCAACTGCACCTATTCCGGGTGAATTAATAAATATTGCTGCACCCGGAACAGGATTACCAGTTTTCTGTGATTTAATATATCCGGTTATAGTAGCACTCGTTCGCGTTGAATTGGTTTCAGGCATTCCAATTACATATAGCTTATTTTGCAACGTGGCAACTGTACGCTTAGTGCTGCCTTGTGTCGAAATGTCGGTTGTTTCTGTCTGGGTAGCCAGAGGTTGCTTTTTTGTACCGGCATCAACCGGTTCAAATTGACTTGCCAATTCTGTACTAATCGCTTCTCCTTTAATTAAAAAAATAGAGTTCTCGAAAAATGAGTAACTGAAACCCGAACTTGATAAAAGCTGATCAAGAACAGTAACCAAAGGTTTGTTATCAACATTTATACTAAATTTAAGGCTATCAAATTCAGATGCCTTATAGAAAAGTCGGTATGAAGTTTGATTTTCAAGACTTTTAGCTAAATCATCTATTCCCGCTTGTTCCAGATGCAGGCTTACAGAAACAGATTTCTGCGCTTTCGCCCAAAAGGAATTTAAAAGAATTAGGGATGCCATGAGAATAAAGGCTCTTTTCATTTCAATAAGTTTTTTAGACGACAGTGAAGATATTATCCGAAGTAGTTTTGTATTAATTCAGTTGGTAGATGTGGCAACTGACGGCTTCATTTGCCGCCGATATTTTTATCATAGAATTTAACAAGGCTCAGTATGGTATTTTCCGGATCCCTTTTAAAATCATGTTTGCCGGAAGCTAAATATTGCTGACTCTGATTGTCATTTTGCTTTAAAACCTTGAATAATGCTCTTTTACTATTTATCTGATGATATACTTCTCCTTTTAGAATATAATACCGGGTGGTCGATTTAATATTGCGTTCGACCCTTCTGTCATTAACTGACTCTATAATGTTTTTTTTTCTTTTTGACAGTAGCTTAATGGTGCCGTTATACAGCAAATGGTAATACCCATCAGGGGAAAGACCGCGATAAGAGGAGTTTTTAAGCTTTACAAAATTGTTATTTGCTAAAGAAAACGCATCTACTCTGGCTTCATCCAGAATAATACTACTTACTTTATCATAGTACTGCAGGACAAGTTCATCTTTAACTAAATTATACTTCAGGTCAACATCTTTATAAAGAACTCCATCAAATACTACTGAACCTTTTAACATAGTACCGGAAAGAAAATAACTATGCCCATCGTCCTTTATGTAGTATGGAAATGGCTCATAGACTTTTCCATTATAAATCGGCAATTGAGCCTGAAGGGATTTATTATGCAATTTAACAGCATTTTCTCGAATCGCGGTAAAATAGGTGCTATCTATTTGGGCAAATAATTGGCTTATAAATAAAAAATTAATACTGACTAATAAGATAGGCCGTAAAAAGAAATTCATAAATAGTATAAAGGTTAATGTCGAGGAAGAATTACTTCAAATATATTTTTTATTCTTTATATTACTATAGTAGCAGGCCAATATATTTACAACATAAATTGCATTCGCAAAATAGGACCCAAACCTCACAAGTAAATAATACATAAAGGGTTGGTTATTTTAACTTAAAAATCTCATCCAGCCTTTACCTTCATATCCAAAAATAAACTGTTTCGGATGTATTACCTCTGCCAGTATTTCTATTGTACCTACCAGCTTATGGCTAGAGCGATTTAATACAAGTTACTTAAAATCAAAATCCATTCGTAACCTATGGCAATTACTGCCAGAGCGGGGATTACGCAGCGGAGGAAATGAAGCAGTGGATTTTCAATAAGTCTATTGATGTAAACCAATTAAAATAGAAGGGCGCTTTGAATATATCAAAACGCCCTTCTCGTAAAAAATTCTATTTAATGATATCGAACTTCATGTCTTTGACGTAGATCATACTCTTGCTGATACTTTCGTACGGGTCAATTTTAAAGTTTTCCTGTTCTACATAGACTTGTTTCAATCCAGATACCTCTGCATTATTGAATATCTTTTTGAAATCTACCAGCCCTGTACCTATTTCCGTATTTAAAGAGTTATCAGCTTTATCCATATCTTTAACATGCCACATAGTGAAACGTCCTGGGTGCTGTTTGAAATAATCCACCGGGTCCTTTCCAGCTCTTACAACCCAGTATAAATCCAGCTCAAAATCAACCAGAGATGGATCTGTCTCAGCAAGAAGAACATCAAAAAAAGACTTACCCTGATCCATATTTTTAAACTCAAAATCATGATTATGGTAAGCAAGTTTAATCCCTGCTGATTTACACATAGTTCCGAGTTTATTAAGCTTACCGGCTACATGTCTGTAATCGGCAATATTTTGAATAATCTTACTGTCCATATAAGGAACCGTAAGATAGGTCTGTCCCATTTCAGTTACAGCATCAATATAAAATCTAGCCGATTTGATATCTTTATCCCTTGAAAAGAATTCATGTGCCCCATAATGGCCACTGTAAGAAGTAAGGTTATATGACTGTAAGAAAGCTTTAAATTCTTTAGGAGTCATCCCCCAAAACTTGCCTTCCAAAGAGTAACCATAAGTTTCCACATCCTGATAACCTGCAGCAGCCACTTTTGATATTACACCTCTTACATCTTTACCTATTTCATTGCGTAAAGAATATAATTGAAGCCCGATTCTCCTTTTTCTGCCACCTAAAGACTGGCAGCTAAGAATTGAGGGAGCAATCATAAGACCGGTAGCAAACATCCCTGCCTGCTGAATAAAATTTCTTCTGGTTATCATTGGGTTAGTTTATAAGTATTTACAACGACTTTCTGTTATTAATTTTATAGCCTTTTAATCATGATGTTCCTGTACCAAACCTCATCTCCATGGTCTTGAAGTGATATTTTACCCGTTTTGTAAATACTAAAACTAGGAATTGAGTTGAACTTGCTTCTGGAAACCAATTTTTTCCAGTCATCATTCCAGAGAACAGTAGAAACTACTTTAGTTCCGTTAAGGAAAAACTGAAGCTTCCCATTTTTGCTTTTAATCTCAGCCTGATTCCATTGACCTACGGGTTTTACTACTTCCTTACGGGAGGCAATTAAATCGTATAAATCTCCCGCGCGATGTTTATTAATTTTTGCATCAGGATGTTTATCGTTATCTAACACCTGCATTTCCGGGCCGGTAAAATACGTATATTCGTATTTTTCCTTATCCTCATGCACGTAAAACATTACTCCGCTATTACCCCCTGGAGCAATTTTCCATTCGAGTTTTAAATGAAAATCGGAGAATTCTTCATTGCTGACTAAATCTCCGCCTTCTAAGTTAGGTGAGATGTTTAAATGCAAAGCCCCATCTTCAACTATCCAGGCAGCGCCAGCATAGCTTTTACCATAGCTATGCCATCCGGAAGTAGTTTTACCATCAAAGAGAGGTATCCATCCCTTTTTGACATTAGTTACAGCGGGGTGGGTTTGGCTTTTGATTATTGGTGAAGCAGAGATAAAAAAACCAAATGCAAGTGAAACTAGAGGAACCGATACGAGTGAATATTTCATATTTAATTTAAGCTTAAAATATACTTTACCATCTCACGGGCATCACTTTCACTGAGAGCCGGATGTGGCGACATAGGAACCTGCCCCCACACACCCGCGCCGCCTTTAATAACTTTCCCCGCCAGATAGTTGATATCAGCCTCAGTATCTTTATACTTCTTTGCTACCTCAACATAAGCAGGACCAACAAGCTTATCTTTCTCCTTATGGCATGCCAGACAATCAGAGCCAGCAATTAATTTAGCTCCTTTCTGATTATCATTAGGCACAGATGCCTGCTTGGACTTTTTTGTGGCCTCTTCTTTTGGCTTGGCAGCAGGTGTAGCGTTAGAGCTTACCTCAGCTCCCTCAACAGTACGGTCTGTACCGATATTATTTAAGGAGGTGTCTACCTCGGTTTGGCGTGCTGCAATAGTTTGATCTGTGGCTGCAACTGTATCACCCGTGGTGCTGGTGGAGTTATTAGCATTATTTCCACAAGCTGTAACAAATGCAGCTGCACACATTATCATACATATCTTTTTCATAGTAGTGTTAAGGTAAATCAAAAAATAAAAGTAAAATCACAAAGGCCTAAAGCCATATATAGAAAAACTTAGTTTAAGCTTAACATACAGTGAATGCCTTTAGTTTATATTCCTAACAATCGCTTATTAAATTCTGTACTGTCTCCGGCGGCCGCAAAATCATCAAAAGCTTTTTCGGTTACCCGGATGATATTGTTTTTAATAAATTCAGCACCTTCTTTTGCGCCAACTTCGGGATGCTTTATTGCACATTCCCACTCCATTACGGCCCATCCTTTAAAGTCGTAGGCAGTAAGCTTACTGAAAATAGACTTAAAATCTACCTGTCCATCTCCTAAAGAACGGAATCTTCCGGCTCTGTTTACCCAGTTTTGATACCCGCCGTAAACACCTTGTCTTCCGGTAGAATTAAATTCCGCATCCTTAACGTGGAACATTTTGATTCGCTCGTGATAAATATCTATGTACTCAAGATAATCAAGACATTGAAGTACAAAGTGTGAGGGATCATAAAGCAGGCATGCTCTTGAATGGTTATTTACCTCTTTAAGAAACATTTCATAACTTATCCCATCGTGCAAATCTTCTCCCGGATGGATTTCGTAACATACATCAACTCCGGCTTCATCAAAAGAATTCAGGATCGGAAGCCATCTGTTAGCTAACTCTTTAAACCCTTGTTCAACCAATCCTCCCGGACGCTGGGGCCATGGATAAACGGTATGCCATAATAGTGCTCCGCTAAAAGTTGCATGTGCATTTAAGCCTAAATTTTGTGAAGCTTTTGCTGCATATTTCAACTGCTGAACTGCCCATTCCTGGCGGGCTTTAGGATTGTTTTTTACGTTATCGGGGGCAAATGCATCAAACAACGTATCATATGCCGGATTTACTGCAACCAATTGTCCTTGTAAATGGGTAGAAAGCTCGGTAATTTCCAACCCACAATTGTTTACTATTCCTTTTATTTCGTCGGCATACGTTTTGCTTTCGGCTGCTTTTTGAAGATTAAAAAAGCTGCTATCCCAGGTAGGGATTTGAACTCCTGCAAATCCTAAGCTTTTAGCCCATTTACAAATAGACTCAAGAGAGTTAAACGGAGCTTCAGTACCCATAAACTGGGCTAAAAATATTGCTGGTCCTTTAATAGTATTCATATCAGATTAAACTTCAAATAGTGTCCACTTTGTTTCGCTTTGGCTGCTTTTTACAACATTTTCAATAAATGCCATCCCTCTTATTCCCTCATCCACCGATGGAAAGTCTAGAGCTTCCTTAGACGGAGTAGTTCCATCTATTCTTGCACCTAATGTTAAAGCAAAATTTCTATAAAGATTACCAAATGCTTCTAAATAGCCTTCTGGGTGGCCTCCTGGTGTACGGCAGTTATGAGTTGCGTATGACGATAGCTGCTTTGGATAATTTGAACCTGCACGTAATATCTGGGTAGGCTGATCGAGTGATTTGTAAAGAAGGGTATTAGGCTCTTGCTGCGCCCATTCTAAGCCACCATTCTCTCCATAAACACGTATTTTTAAAGCATTTTCTTCACCTGCAGCCACTTGCGAGGCCATTAATACTCCAGCAGAACCGTTAGCAAATTTCAATAACACGTTTCCGTCGTCGTCAAGTGCACGTCCATCGACCATGATGTTCAAATCTGCACAAAGCTTAGTAATTTCGGAACCTGTTACATATTCGGCTAGATTTGCAGCGTGTGTACCAATGTCGCCCATGCATCCACTTTTTCCTGATTTTTTAGGATCGGTTCTCCATGCAGCCTGAGCATTTCCTTCACGCTCACTTAATCTGCTAAGCCATCCTTGGGGATACTCAACATATACCTTTCTAATTTTTCCAAGTACGCCATCACTAACCATTTGCTTAGCCTGCTTAACCATTGGGTACCCGGTATAAGTATGAGTAAGAAGCAGCAATAATCCCGTTTCTTCAACTTTGGCTTTCAACTGCTTTGCCTCATCGAGGGTGAGGGCAATAGGCTTTTCGATAACAACATGAAACCCTTTGTCAAGTGCCATCATTGCCGGAGCAAAATGAGCAAAGTTAGGTGTAACAATAGTAACAAAGTCCATTCTCTGCTCCTGAGGTAATTTACTTTCCTTTTCGATCATCTCTTCAAAGGTTGTGTAAATTCTCTCCTGAGGAAGGAAAAGCGATATACCGCTTTGTTGAGCCACTTCAGGATTAATACTTAAAGCCCCGCAAACCAGTTCAATTAGGCCGTCCATATTGGCAGCCACCCGATGAATTGCTCCAATGAAGGCATCTTTACCTCCACCGATCATTCCCATACGTAATTTTCTATTCATTTTTATTTAGATTATTTGTGAAAAATATTGATCAGTATTAAGCCCAGGCTTTGTCACCTTCTTTATATGGTACACATCCATCATACTTTCCTGGAACAGGAATATATCTCACTGCTTTGTGGCACCAATCTCTGAGGTGATGTATCCAACAAGGGTAACTCCTTCATCATTCTGAAATAATGGTTAGGGTCTTCTGGTTTTTTGTTAGCTTTAACCTTTTTTGTTCTGTATCCAACGAAATTAGCAGTTCTTTTCGTTGTTCGGCAGTAAATTCAAGAAATTTCTTTCCAAATTTCTTATCAGGCCTCATCTATACTTTCAACTCCCTTAAGAAATATTATCTGATCTTCCTTAGTATAACAGTCCTTTACCATAACGGTCATGTAGGTTCCTACCTGAGTTTCTAAATATATGTCGGTGTCTCAAATTAAAACAAAATTTTGCTAACATTCATCCTAAGCTTACGGAATACTTATGCAATTCAACGGTTAAAAAGCGCATATCAGGACGAAAACACCAATTCGTTAACAAAAAGATGATTAAGTAAGGTACAAGAATCTAGCTTTTAAAACAGGTGCTTGTTGCACTTTGTTTTATAACAAATGGTATAACAACTTTAGGTTTTACGACAGTCTAGTTCGAGACTTCCCGTAAATCAAATTGAAGAGTAAAGACAGGACAAGTATTAGCAGGCCAAAAAACTCGCGAGCACTTTCAATATATGGCTTAGTCGCCTTCATAGACTGGGCAAGGTTCTCTGCATTATGCTGATTAATCCAACTCAAAACGCCATCAGTATTGAAGAATAGGAAAATAGCATAAGCAAGGTAAAGAACAATTCCGATAAGATAAGCCTTTGGATAATACTTGCCGTTAATTGCAAAATAACATAGGACTGCAGGATACAAATAAATTGGCATCCACAGATAAGGATCGGGATCGTTGTATTGCAATGCAGCTGATGCTACAAATAATACGATAAATACTGCATTCACAGTATTTATCAAAAGACTATTTCTGACCATTTTTTGCTGGTTAGCTTTTAAGACTATTTATTCGTGTAGGCAAGTTTGGCTTTTCTTTTCTTCAATTCGAGCCGCCCTACTACTAACTCACCCAATTTCTTACCTTGGCGGGTACCTTCTCTACAAGAATTTGCATAATGTATTCCGCCAAACACTCTCGACATTCCAGCCTCCTCAGCTGCTATCCTAAAAGATTTAAACGTTCGTTCGGGGATACCGAATTCGGTTTCGGAAGTATCTCTCAAGGGAATTGAATCACCAATTCGGGCGGTTAGCACCTCTGCCGTAGCTGCGGAGATAACTGCATGTCCGCTGGTATATTCTGGGAAAGGTGGAGTTTGAATATAAGGTTGCCAGTCCTGATTGATGTGTTTTGTGATAACCGTTTCCGGACGAACGTAATTAGTTTTGTATTTCATGTACCAGCAACTTATAAAACCATCAAATAACGCTATGGCAGACTCAGCATAAGTACTCACTGTAGAATTAAAATCGTTTTTATTCTTCTCCGTTGCAATTCCTACAATATTCATCCAATGACCACCGGGAGAGAACTTTTTTGTAGCATAAGATACATGCCCAACTACATTCATCTTAAAAGGATTATCATCCCAGAAATCTGCTATGTGCTTCTGCTCATCAGTAAGGCTATCTGCAATGTGTTTGACCTCCATTACATTTTTATAGAACTCGCTATCGCGGTTTTTTATGTCATATTTGGGCGGTGGTGGGCATTTAAGTTGAGCTGAAGAATCCAGAATCATCGGACGAATTTCACTCCAATGAGGCTCTATTGCCTGTGCATACATAGGAGGAGTTGGTATCCATCTTCCATCTTCATCTCTCACAGTAAATTTACTTGCCGATCTCGTTTGTAAATAATTATCGCCTTTACTCCATTTAAGAATGTGTTTCGCCACTGTATCAGCATAAACTATAGATGCATCAAAAACTTCATCAGGAATACCTGAATCTTTAGCTGTCTTTTTGAGCTCATCCACATATTCATTCATGCTTCCTTCGGGAAAAGTAACGGCGTTACCCACCTTACAGAATGCTAATAATGATGCAAAGTGATAATCAATCTGATTACTTGTTGGCTTTGGCACCTGAGGAAGGTGCTTAATCTGACCGGCCAAGGAAGTATAATTTGCGGAGTCGCCGGCAGCAATAACCTCATACGCAGCAATATTAGCATAAGCATAATTTCTTGAAGCAATCATCGGTGGAAAATTATTTTCCAGAACGATATTATTGAGCTTTTTTACTGTTTTACGATATAAGGAAGGGTCGTGTAACACCTTCACATAATCACTTTTCTTACATGAAAAAACACTGCAAATTAATAAGGTTATAATGCAGAAATTGAATATTCGTCTCATCACTATTAAAGCGAAAATGGATTAGAAATATTGTTTATTGTATTAAATTCTTGACACAAGTCAAACACTGGCTAAATCAAAACTCATCTAAGATTTAGCCTCTAATTTACATTAATATTTCGACCCTTACCATGAAAATTATATATGGTTAAAGTTGAAACAGCTTTTGGCAAATTTAATACTCTGGAGCTCTGGGAGAGATATCCGCCCCCGTAACTGAATTCAAACCGTTGCTTCTTACCATCTTTAAAAACAATCATCGCGTAAGAATCGTCAGCGTTCAATTTTACGACTTTTGATTTTTCATTAGAAGATCTTTTAAACGCACGCAGCGGTCCGCTATTTGAACTAGCTATTACAAGCGGCTCTGCATTTGCAGAAGTGAGTTGTATCATAGCCTTCCCGTCGTCGTTCACCATAAATCCACTCTGGTTAACATCCATTGGAGTAAAACCGCCTTTTCCATTGCCCTTTAGATACAGCCCAATGGACGCATCGTACCATCCTGTTAGCACTTCTGTAGCATACGAATTACCAATAAACAATACATCTAGTAAATTGTCGCCGTCGTAATCTTGTACTAACATGCCATAAATTGGCGAAAACTGGGCCTTTAAAGGCAGGTCGGTTGTTTTAAACTTGCCATTACCTAAGTTCTCTATATAAACCGAAGTCATTTTTTTGGCTTTTACTATGTGCGCATCCTTCACTTCCTCTTTAGAAAAAATCTCACTAAAAGTAGATGATCCATAAGAAGAGTAGCTATAAAGCCGTTTTCTCAGTCCCGGAATTTGAAAAGTAAGTTCATCGCGAGGATGAGTGGGATGTTCCTTTCCCTGTATATAAAGACATAGAATCGGATCAAGCGTACCATTTTTATCGTAATCCTTTGCATAGATTGAAACAGGCTCGCCTTTTGAAGCCTTATATTTAGAATTCAGACCTAGGTTACCAGCTACGTAGTCAATATCGCCATCAGTATCAAAGTCTCCTGAAACAATACTGTTCCACCAACCCTCTGTATCTTTTAAAGTAGTCTTTTCGGTTATATTGCTCAACTTGCCCTTATTGTTTTCAAAGAAAGTCAAGGGCATCCATTCCCCTAGCACCACCAGATCGATTTGATTGTCGTTATTAAAGTCTGTCCACAAAGCGCTTGTTACCAAACCGATATTTTTCAATCCCGGGGCAACTGTATTTGTGACGTCAACAAATTTTCCTTTGTCATTTCTAAGAACGTAACTTGATGCAGGCAAGGGGTATTTGTATGGCACCATTCTGCCGCCCACAAAAAGGTCCAGGTCATTATCCTTATCAAAATCTGCTGCAATTACACACGAGCCACTTGTTTGCAATACTGGAAGAGCCAATTTATCCAAAGAAAAATTACCTTTTCCATCATTTTTATAAATCCGATCTTGATATAAATAATGGTTTTCCGGATACTCATTTCCTCCACTTACAATATAGAGGTCCAAGTCTTTATCCCCATCTGCATCCAAGAAAAGTACTCCCATATCTTCTTCAGGCTTTCTTTCGCCGAATAAGCGTTTACCTTGAAATTTTCCATTAGATTTCTGGATAAATAATGTTCCGGGATGGTCAGTGGACCCTCCAATATAAAAGTCTTCCAACCCGTCATTATTAACGTCTCCCGCCGCCATGCCAGGACCGTCCTGTGAATACTTCCTGGGAAGTAACGCCTGGTTAACAAAATCTTTATATTCAGTTTCCTGATGAATATAATTTAAATCATATTCTTTAGAAACCTCTTTAAATAATGGCTCATTTTGTGGCTGCGTTGTAATAGTTGGCAGACTTGCAGCCTTATAGTCGATTAGAAGAGTTTGGTTGGCCTTTATATTTCTGAGTGTTTGCTGCTTTTTATCCGGCCAGGTGATCACTACCTTTTTTATTAAACTGTCTTTACCTAATCCAAAATGCGCCCTGCTATCTACTGATGATTTATATCCTTTATGAGTATAATGCTCATAAACTAAATTATTGTGAGGAGTTTCTAATTTTACAGATGCACCAAGGCCAAACGGATTCAATGCCGGCCCTTTGAACTTGATTGTCAAGTAATGATTAGCCGCGGTTTTCTCTGAATGATTTTGATAGATAAAAGCCTTGTCATCAATATTGTTTATTGCTAAATCCAAATCACCATCATTATCAAGATCAACATAAACCCCTCCATTAGAGTAGCTGGCTTCATCTAAACCCCAGGATTCAGATTTATCAGTAAAAGTGAGGTCATGATTATTCTGATACAGGTAATTATGAATTTTGACGTCTTTAACTTTTTTAAAGCGTTCGTAAGTTTTTGCTGCCTGTTCATTTAAGTTTTCGGGAGTACCAAAAAAAGCAGGTTCTGTATCAGCGACAAAGTCCAGATTGGTTACATCTCGTCTGTATCCGTTTGTAATGAATATATCCCTGAAACCGTCATTGTCAAAGTCGGCGAATAACGGGCCCCAGCTCCAATCAGTTTTACTAACGCCAGCCAATTGCCCTATCTCACTAAATGTTCCATTACCATTATTATACTGAAGCGAGTTACGAATATATTGCGGCTCATAATTCAGTTTTAAATTCATACCAAAGTTATCGTAATTAGCAGGCATTAACATGGTCTTTTGGCGCATATTATCTTCAGGCAACATATCCAATACCATTATTTCTGAAAAACCATCGTTATTCAAATCTGCAATATCGGTACCCATGCTATTATAGCTTTGATGCTTGAGCATAGTGCCAATCTGGTTTGTAAATGTTCCGTTACCATTGTTTATCCATAACAGATCATTACTTACAAAGTCGTTGGCTACATAAATATCCGGCCAGCCATCCTTGTTAATATCGCTAATACAAACCCCTAATCCATAACCTTCTATTGTTATGCCTGCTTCTTTTGATACATTGGTAAATGTACTATTTCCATTATTTCGATATAAACGGTCGGTACTTAAGCCTGCGCCAGTTACTTCTTTTGGCCGTTTAAGATTTCTGTTAAACTGTTCAATTGCATTGGTAAGGAGATACATATCAAGGTCTCCATCTAAATCATAATCTAAGAATGCTGCATGTGTACTATAACCAGTATCGGCTAAACCATATTTATGTGCTGACTCTGTGAAAGTTTTATTTTTGTTGTTTATATAAAGAAGGTTGGAGCGATCGCTTTGATTAGCTGGACCGGCCACACACACATAAATATCTAACCATCCATCGTTATTAATATCTATCATAGACACCCCGGTTGTCCATTTACTCGTGATTAAACCTGCCGACTTGGTTATTTTTTCAAATTTAAGATCTCCTTTATTTAAGTATAGCTCTCCTGAAACCATGTTACCGGTAAAAAACAAATCCTCAAGACCGTCGTTGTTTATATCTCCCGCTGCCACTCCACCACCATTATATATGTAGTCGAACTTCATCGCGTTTAAATTCCCAGTTTCAGTGATTTTATTATTGAAGTCGACACCGGTTTTATCTGAATCCAGGAGAGAAAATAAAGCAGGAGGGTCTGTGCTAAAAGGATTGCATGAAATTAAAGGACAAACAAAGGCTACAACAAGGAAATAAAAAGTCTGGCAAAAAGAAAATTTATATTTCCCGTGTGGCAAAGTAAATAGAGGAGAACTCATAACTAATTTGAAATAGCTTGGGCATATGAAAAATAAAAAAACAATTTCCAGAAGGAAGTACCGTACTTCAGTCTGTTTCAAACACGATCAATCCATAATTGGCTTATTTTTACATAGCATCTAATTACGTGAAACGTCAATTTGTGATTTTAAAAAGTTCCCTTAAATAATACCGGTACACTATTTGTTTTTGCGAAGTGTCGAAGGTTTTTAGGCAAGGGTTTCTCGTTTATAAATATTGCTTTGACAAGATACAGGAAATCTAAATATCTTTACATAAACAATTTTAAGGTTACTTAAACTATAGGGCTTTGATTTATTTAATCAGGGTACTATATTATCTTTTCAGCCGATTTTAATGCCACTATCAGTAGCGAGATAATGTTTAACACGAAACTTTATGGCAACAGGGAACATTAAAATTAAAAAATCATACACCCTTACATTATTGGCTAGTGTTTGTAAAGTAAAATGGGGGATAGTTTTATGTTAGAATGTTTAGGGATGATTGCCTATTTATCTGCCCTATTTTAACCTATTCTCAAACACTATCAACCCGTAATCGGCCTGATTCCACATGTCATCTAAATGTTGGGGAACTGGAACGGGCGATTTAGAAAAATTTCCTAAAATGATATCTATGTCACCGTCATTATCAATATCCCCTTTTTCAAGCGTAAGAGATTTCACAGGCAAACCGTCTTCGGTTTTGTATGATGAAAAAGCATATTTATTGGAATTATCATTTTGGAGATATACAAACGATTCAGTAAGTAAGTTACCATAATCAGGAAAAAAACAATTTATAGCGAAATCAATATCGCCATCCTGGTCAAAATCATCCGCCAGCAGTTTTGTTGCTCCATACAAAGGATAAAAGAAGGTTTCTTTAAATACATTATTTCCCTGGTTAATATGTATCCTGAGCCCATGGTAATCTTTAAGTACGATAGAATAATCGGCATTGTCTCCATTAGCTGTCACAATATCCATATGCCCGTCTTTGTTATAATCGACCATAATCATGTCCGTAGTTCCGTAGTCGGGAGGGAAACGCAGGACTCTTTTAGCATCAAATTTTGAATCCGTTTTTTGTAAGAATATATATACACTTTCATCCGCCTGAGAAAATAATGCTACTATATCCTTTAATCCGTCATTGTTCATATCTTTAATATAACATTGTACAGCTCCCGGGATAGATAATAGTTTAGTCTCCGTATAGACACCGTCTTTAGCCGCTTTTTTAAAAAGAGACAGGGATCCCAGGTTTTTTCCAAAATTTCCAACAACAACTTCCGGAATACCATCCTTATCTAAATCTTCCATTAGTGAGATTACAGGCCGGTGGAGATTTTCTAGTAATGGTGCTTGTTTACCTCCGGCTTGGATGAATCTACCTCTACTTAATTCTGATGGAACCATGATTCCAATATCCGTAAAATAGGTCTTGTCTTTATAGAATGTAAAATCAACCACTACATTACCAATATTTTCCGTTGCAGTTACGCCTTCATTCCATTTCCACCGAAAAACCTGGCCATTCATAGTTGAAACCCATACATTTTTTGTCTCAGAGTTAAATTTCAAGCCCGTTATAAGGGATGGATTTGGAGGGTGTAGAGAAATGTTTTTTCTATTGAATTGAGTTAGCAATTTGCTTCGATATTGCCTCTCGCCGGCATAATGAAGGCTATCAGGCGCTACTGAGAGGATATATGACTTTATCAATTCATATTCCGATAACTTGATCATCGGGTTTTTAGGAATAAGATTATTTTCTTCTTCTATAGCTCTTTCTTCCGGGCTGATTAAACGTTCATATTCCTGGCCTAGCCCCATCCTGTTAGCCATTAGAGGTAAGACATGTTTGTCCCAAATTTCTTTAGGTAATCTCTTAGGGTTGGGTAGGAGGTGGCAGGCTTTACAATGTGTTTGAAACAATGCCTTTCCTTTTATTAATGAGTCCTTATCCGTTTCTAAATAGGCTTGATTATCCTGAGTTTCTTTAGAATTATCGCTAGCCAGATTACAAGCCGAGGTACCTAAAACTAAGATTAATAAAGCAACTTTTGCCCCTGGTAAACATCTGATTTTAATCATAAAGTCGGGTATTCTCATAATTTGCTTTACTATTAACTGATCATATTTCATTAGCAGGAAGTGATAACTTATATAGTGTTAAACTGCACTTAATAATTGGCTTTAAACAGTTGAAATTTACCCTGATTAATAGCGGCAAGAATAACGGAGCGATCTTCGATTTTTAATGTTGTTAATGCTCTTGCATCACCTTTAATATGTATTCCACTTTCTGCAGAAGATATAGGAATAAATTTACCTTTACCGTTTCCCTTTAGAAACAACCCTATGGAGGCATCGTATCTGCCGGTCATAAAATCGGGGCTGTAAAAGTTGCCGGCAATCAGTAGATCCTTCAGGCCATCTTTATCAAAATCAGATGCTATTATGGATTGAATTGCCGAAAATTGAGCTCTGATTGGCAAATCGTGTATTTGAAAAGTATCGTTACCCTTATTCTCGATATATACCGATTTAAGATTGCTAACCGTGAGTTTGGTTGCCTCTGATAGATCGTCCTTGGTGAAGATATCTTCAAAATCAGCTTTACCAAATTTACCATAAGTGTCGAATTTCTTCTTAATGGACGGCATAACAGAAGTGATCTGATCGCGATCTGCAATGGTATATTTTGTGTTATTGAGGTAATAGGATAAGATAGGTTTTATGGTGCCGTTTCCATCAAAATCCTTTCCGTATACAGTAAGGGGAGTATTTGGCGTAACTCCAAAACGGTTATTTGAACCCAGATTTCCGGCTATAAAATCCACATCCCCATCGTTGTCCATATCAGCTGAAGTCAGGCTAAACCACCAGCCTGACGAAGACTCCAGTGTAGAATTTGCTAATTTTGTGAAGTTTCCTTTATTATTTTTAAAAATTGTTACAGGCATACATTCGCCCGCAATGATTAAATCAATATTCCCGTCCTTATTATAATCTTGCCATACCGCTGAGGTAACCATTCCTATGTTACCCAGTTCGGGACAAACTTGAGCGGTTACGTCTTCAAATTTACCCTCGCCGTTATTTTGAAGCATGTAGCTTTGAGGTGGAAGCGGATATTGTGTAGGAGATACCCTGCCCCCCACAAAAAGATCCAGATCTCCATCTTTATCAAAATCTTGTGTTAATACAACAGAACCACTGGCGTACGTTTGAGGGAGCGCATCTGTCGCTATTTTAAAATTACCTTTTCCATCGTTGATGTACAATCTATCCTGATAAGTTGCAGTAAAAGGATTATAGGCATTTCCTCCGCTTACTACGTAAAGATCAAGATCGTTATCCTTATCCGCATCGAAAAATACACCACCCATATCTTCATACCCGGGATCTGGCATATCTTTATCAATAAATTTATTGTTCGGTTGCTGCAAGAATAACTTTCCCGAAATTTTAGCCGCGCCACCTATCCAAACATCTTCCAGCCCATTTTTATCCACATCACCCACACAAACATAGGGGCCGTTTCTCGAAAACCGGTGAGGGAGAAGCGGTTCAAGATTAAAATCTTCAAAAGGATTTTGATAATGCGTAAAGTCAAAACCAGAGCCTTGCGTCACTTCAGTAAATAGAGGCAAAGAAGCTGGTGATTTTGGTGCGCTATTTATTACGCTCTTTGAATTATTGTAGTCAAAAAGCAATACCTGATTCGCTTTGATCTGCTCTCTTACTTCGACTTTTCCGTCAAGCCAGACAACTTTAACTTCATTTATAAGGGAATCCTTTCCCAAACCAAAATGTAATACGGGATCCTGTGAGGATTGAAACCCTCTTACCGGGTTATTTTCAAGGAATTGAGTTCCGCCGGCATTCTTTAAATATACCTTGGCCCCTATAGCATGTTTTCCTTTAAGTTTTATTTTAACGTAGGAGTTTTTGTATAATTCGTTACTTCTATTCTTAAAAACCCCTGCGGTTGCATTCATATTATTTGTTACGATGTCCAGGTCTCCATCGTTATCTAAATCAACATATACGGCACCGTTAGACATGCCCTTTACGGCTAATCCCCAATCTGAACCTTTGTCTGTAAATGTAAGATCCTTATTATTCTTAAAAACATAATTCGGCTTGTCTACAGGCTCAAGCGCTTCAATTTGTTTCAGCAGGTCGTTTTTAATCGCTTTAAGATCTGCCGAATTTATATTTTTCTGTGCCCGGTAACTTACAAAGTCATTATTGGTAATATCTTTGGGAATACCGTTGGTTATAAAAAGGTCTTTCCAACCGTCATTATCAAGATCTGCAAAGAGGGTAGACCAGCTCCAGTCGGTTTTGTATACGCCGGCGAGCTGTCCAATCTCTGAAAAAGAATAATTCCCACCAGGACCTGGTCCGTTATTTAATTGCAGCATATTGCGTGCATACTGCGGCAGATACCCTAAAGACAATGTCAAATTGAATCGATCATTATTCATCGCAATATTCATTATTTTCTGCCGCTCATTATCTGCCGGCATCATATCAGCAGTAAAAATATCCGGATACGTATCGTTATTAAAATCGGCTATATCACATCCCATAGAAAATCGGGAAGTATGATTCACATATTGTCTTATGCTCTCTTTGAAGGTCCCATCGGTGTTATTTATATACAGAGCATCGTCATATGTGAAATCCTGAGGAAAATAAATATCAGGCCAGCCATCATTATTAATATCACTTATCACTACTCCCAGGCTATATCCTTCCAGCAAAATTCCCGCCTTTTTAGATATTTCTGTAAAATGCCCATTATCATTTCTGAATAGTTTATTATTACTGCTCGATTTTCCATCAGATAGAATTGGTAATGGGTAATTAGGGTTTGTTAAATCCTGATAATGATTAGCCAGTAACAGGTCTAAATCACCATCTTTATCAAAATCGAAAAAAACAGATTGAGTGGTGTAGCTGGTATCGGCAAGCCCATAAGCAGCTGCCTCATCATTAAAAGAGGGTAGCCCCTTTTTATTGATTCCTTTATTAATAAAAAGTTGATGAACTCTTTTTGACGCTTCGGGGTGGCCGGCGTAGGATACAAACATATCCTGTAAGCCATCATTATTGATATCTGCCACCGCGATACCAGTTGCCCAGCCGGTTGTTGTCAAGCGTGCCCGGGCCGTAATGTCTTCAAAGGAAAAGTTTCCTTTATTTAAATAGAGCTTACTGGGAACTTTATTTCCCGTAAAATATAAATCGGTTAAACCGTCATTATTAAAATCTGCAGCAGCAACTCCGCCACCATTGTAAAAGTAATTATAGTCGAGAATATTTAGATCGAACGTAGGCAATACTTTATTATCAAAATCAATGTGTGAAACTGAAGAGGGTACCTCTTCAAATAATTTTTTATCTTCCTTTTTTGAGCAGCAAATAAACAGCCAAATAATATTGATCAAAAATATAACGATAAGCCTGTTTGCCAGTAATGTCATTTTCGTTTGAAGAAGGTATTACTATTGGTGTATTTATCTAATGTATATATACAAGAAAGTACAGAGCTTATTAAAACCCTGTACTTTCAAGCATTATTATATTATTATTTAATATCCGTTGCTACAAATATTTGGATTAAATGCTTTTTCCCTTCCAGGTATAGGAAAATGAACCCATCTGTCCTCCATATCAACTCCATGTTCGTTCTTCAGAAAAGCCTTAGCAGTACCTGTTCTGGTATAATGCCACCAAAGGTTTGGTTCCATAACCAACTCGTGTCTGCGTTCGTTCATTAAAGTTGCTATGAAATTTGCTGAAGTTAAGATTTCAGGTAATCCTGCTCTGCGACGCACTTTGTTCAAATATTCATAAGCACCCTCCGGACCAGTTAGATTACCTAATTTAAATTGTATCTCAGCATAATTTAACAATACTTCTGCAAACCGCATTTGAGGAAGATATTGATGACTTAAAAACGATGCACCACCAGGAACAGCTGTGGGGGCAGGTCCCAGCCAGTATTTTGTAGTCCATGCAGAATTGAACTTCTGATTATTCTTCCAAGCATCTGCGGTCATATCTTCGGTAAAGAATTCACCTCTGTAGTTTGTTCCTCCATGCTTTACTATCATTTTCGTAAGTCTTTTATCACCGGGCTCAAAAGACTCTACAGCTTTTTTATTAATAATCCATTCGCCCCAACCGCCATTAGAAACTGGAGTAAATTTAGCTCCTACTCCCGGGGTGGTAAAGACAGGTACAAGGGTTCCGGTGTTAGGAGTGCCACCCCATTGAAATTGTCTGTCAGAGCCATCTCTACCTTGAATTTCAAAGATGTTTTCAGCAATGTATTCCGGAGTATTCTTGTTCTTTATTGAAAATGGGGTTTGAGGATCTGCAGCCAGTGCATATTTAGGCTTAGTTAAAGCCATTAACTTATCAGTTTCGATCTTTGCTTTCGCCCATTCTTCAGTATACATATACGTATTTGCGAGATAAGCAAGTGCGGCACCTCTTGTTACACGACCCCTATCGCCTGAACCGTAAACATTTGCCTCCGGCAAATTAGCTTCAGCGTCCATGAGGTCAGCAATAACTTGTTTAAAGATATCAGCTTTCTTGGTACAAGGAAGGGTGTTCTGACTCGGTTCGTAAATTGCTAAGGGCATTGGAACATCACCGAAAGCTCTTGCTAAATTGAAATACGCGTAGCCACGCAAAAACTTAGCCTGCCCACGTATTAAATTATTTTCAGCCTCTGTAAGAACACCTGGTTGCACGTCTGCAAGCTTGCTTATTACTACATTGGAATTAGCAGCAATCTGGAAGTACATTCTGTAATAGGCTTGCATATCGGCATTGCCTTGCATATACGCCGCAAGAGAGCCAGAGAAGGGCTTTTCATCCCCACCAGCAATCATGTCTTGCATTACAGCGTTTGGAACTTTAATTTGTACCCCACCGCCGAAAGCATCTTGCCCCTGCAAGGGAGTATACGCTCCAATAAGGGCTTGGTCGAAATCGCTCTTAACTGTGAAAGAACTCGATTCAACAATGGTACCATCTGTTCTTCCTGTTTCAAAGAACGACTTTTTACATGCCCATAATGAAACTAAGGTTAGTAAAGTAAGTGTTGTTAGCAACAAATATCTTGTCTTTTTCATATTAATATATTTAGTTTATTCTATTTAAAACTGCGTACTGATACCGAAGGTATACATTCTCGCTTTAGGGTATCTTCCAAAATCTACACCAGCTGACATCGGTCTTGAACTTTGATCAAAATTGTTTCTCGTTGCACTTCCAACTTCAGGATCATATCCTGTATATTTTGTTGCAGTAAATATATTCTGTCCGGAAACATATATTCTGGTTCTCGACATACGTAGTTTTGAAGCTACTGAAGACGGCAGTGTATATCCTAAAGCAACATTTCTTAGGCGTAAGAATGCTCCATTCTCTACCCACTGGTTGGAAAACCACCTGTTCGAGAATGGCGTATCATAAGCAACTCGAGGCAAAGTATTACTGCTTCCTTCTCCGTCCCAGCTATTTAACAAGTCTCTTGAAACATTAACAACACCGTTACTACCAGCAATAAACCTCATTCCATGGGTTACTCCACGTACCATGTTGGCAATCTGAACATCACCTTGTCCGTTAAAGAGAGTAGATAAGTCGAAGCCTTTCCAGGCTGCATTTAAGCCAAAACCGTAAAGGAAGCCAGGTAGGCCATTACCCAAAAACTTTCTATCGTTATCACGATCAATTTTACCATCGCCATTCAGATCTTTATATCTTACATCGCCAATTTTAGTAAGTTTCTTATCCATAGGACTAGCATTTAATTCAGCCTGGTTTTGAATAATGCCGTCAAATTCATATCCCCAAAAGTTTCCAACTCTCTCATTCACATAAGTCCGGGTTTCTCCATGATCCCTGTCATTACTGTTACCTGTAAAATTGATCTCATTATTCACGAAGGCAGTGGGATTACCGGCAAACAGTGAGGTAACTTTATTGTTCAAGGTTGAAAAATTAGCATTTGCAGAAAAATCAACTTCACCTAAACGCTTATTTAGCCCTAGATTCAATTCTAAACCGCTATTTGTCATTGAAAATGCATTCTCTGTGTACGTGTTGGTAAACGGAGCAGAAGTAAAGGGAAGTGTAATCGAGCCTAGTAAATCATCAAACTTCTTTTCATAATAATCTGCGGAAAGAGTGATTCCTCCTTTGAAGAAAGATGCATCTAAGCCAAAATTTACTTCTATATTTCTTTCCCATTTAATGTTTTTATTTCCGAGAGTAACAGGTCTTATCCCCGGGGTAATAGTAGTAGGATTTCCTCCAATTGGATAGCCAAACATACCTGCTTCTGAGTTGAAAGCAGTAGCAAACTGGAGGTCTGGAATGTTATCATTCCCCACTGAACCGTAGCTGGCGCGTAGTTTTAAATCATCTAAAAATGAAACGCCATTCATAAAGTTTTCCTTAGAAATTCTCCAGCCTGCTGATACTGACGGGAAATAACCCCAACGGTTTTCTTCATTAAACCTTGAACTTCCATCTCTTCTGAGAGTAGCGGAAAGCAAATATTTGTCAGCAAAGTTATAATTTAAACGTCCTAAAACGGAGAATCTAGATGTAAACGGCTCGAATGCTCCTGTAGTAGTTCTGCCTGTAATTGCACTTGCACTAAAAGTAGGCGCGTTTTCCGGAAAACCGCCTGAAGTACCATTTATTCTTCTACCTGATGATTTTTGAGCATCAATACCCACCAGAGCTGAAATATTATGCTGTCCAAAATCTTTAGTATAATTTAACGTCTGGATCGCGTTCCAGAAATTTGATTTGAACCATCCCTCATTCAGAGAGGTTTCGCCGCCAACGGTTAGTCCCGTACCTCTAAGATCCCACACTCTGGCACCCCTACTAAGGTTGTCACCTAAATTATAACCGAATGTACTTTTAAAAGTAAGTCCGGTTAAGATTGTAGCTTCAGCGAAAAAGGTACTAAGCAAGGAATTGTTTTGTCCGTAAGCATCTGTTCTGATGTAGTCATTATTAAATACAGGATTACCCACTCCTCCATAATAGTTTTGATTTCCGTTAGGTTCTGCATTAGTAGAATAACCCCTGAAACCAGCTAAATGACCTAAACCAAGAGCCGTATCACCGTAACGGCCAACAATATTTGTATATACCGGTTCAACTGGTCGAGCTTGCAAAGCAGTTACTAAAACTCCATCAAATATAGCTTGTGTAATAGGATTTACTCCTTTATCCCAAGCATAATTAAATGATGCCCCAACCTTAATTGCTTTAGAAAGATCATAGTCTAGGTTAAGCCTGGAGGTAATTCTTTTATAATCAGACTTACGAAGAATTCCCTCTTGATTCTGGTATCCAGCAGAAAAATAAGATCTTACTTTTTCTGAACCGCCTGCAAATGACAAATTGTAATTTTGCATAGGGGCATCCTTATTTAAAACAGCATCTTGCCAATCAGTATTAGCAAGATTGGCGGGATTATCCCAATAAGGGTTTCTTTTTTGGCCACCATTCTCCAAAAATTTCTGAGCCATAGTTACCCATTCCGGCCCATTTAATAATGGGATTTTTCTGCTCAGATTTTGTATACCGGCAAAGGAATCAAAATTTACTCTTGTTGCGCCATTTTTCCCTCTTTTAGTAGTTACAAATATAACCCCTGCCGAACCCCTGCTTCCATAGATAGCACTTGATGAAGCATCTTTAGCGATATCAATGCTTTCAATGTCATTTGGATTTATAGAATTCAAAGTCACCGAGGTCGGAATTCCATCTATTACAATTAGTGGAGTAGTATTTCGAGTGATACTACCAATACCACGGATCTTGATAGAAATTTCGCCACCTGGTTCTGCTGAGTTTTCTGTAACTTGAACACCCGCAATACGGCCGGTTAAAGCTTGATCTAAACTCACTACAGGAACGTCGTTTATTTCACTAGCACTAAGCCTGCCAACTGCACCAGTAACATTACGTGTTTTAGTTGTTCCGTAACCAATGTTTACAACAACATCTTTCAGAACATTTGAATCAGACTCCAAAACCACATTAATAACGCTAGATGAGCCAACGGTTCTTTCGGTAGTTTTTAGACCAATAAAACTAAATTCAAGCACATCGCCTGTAGAAGCATTAATAGTGTATGCTCCGTTTGCATCAGTAACTGTAGTTGTTGATGTTCCTTTAATTTTTACAGTTGCTCCTGGAAGTGCTTCACCGGCTTGATCGGTTACAGTTCCCTGAATTTGTATTAATGATTTTTTGCCAATATTACTTAAGCCAGCATTGTTTGACGTGTTAACATTTGCAAAGCTTACGCCATATAATACTGACGAAATAAGT
Source organism: Pedobacter sp. (assembly GCA_036399495.1). Taxonomy (GTDB): domain Bacteria; phylum Bacteroidota; class Bacteroidia; order Sphingobacteriales; family Sphingobacteriaceae; genus Paradesertivirga. Next base: position 34,490 of record DASWMZ010000079.1, on the reverse strand, counting down.
ACCTGGCTAAATGTTAACTTCGTGATTCTCCACCAATTTGTTGTGGTTTGGAAATTAAATTTCATACATTAGTTAGTTTTTGTTTAATTAAAAAGTGATATAAACATGTTTGCCCAAGTTTACGTAGAAGTAATTCTTGAGCATAATAATTACCCGAAGCTGTGAAAGCATTCCGTTTTCGTTTTGTTAGTTTTAATTCATACTTGTTAAGTTAAGTTTTGGTTAGTCATCTTTAGGTTCGTAAAGTCTTATTATGTTCCAATCACCTTAATGAGTGGGCGAAATAATGATAATATTTAAGTAATGTAAAGACAAAGATACACAAAATTAATATACAAAGAATATTTCCTCAAATCTTTAATACTTAGGTCTTATGGCCTCGTTGTCAGCTATTACTATCGCTATCAATAACAGTCAATTGAGAACGCATTTTTTTTGTCTTCTTACTGAAGTTGTGAAGTTTCTTACTTGATACATTTTCCTGATGGAAGGCGTTCTCAATTTGTAATAATAACAATAATGTTTGCTTAATCAAAGTATTTATTTAAATATTTTTTCTTGATAACCAACTATTAATAAGTCTTTTACGAATCCGGGTCCTTAAGAGATAAAGACCGTGCAAAAAACAAGGTTGTCGAAATCGTTTTGATTTGGGTTTTATAGTTCCTTTTCACTTTTCAATGAAAAAATTTGCGAAGTTTGCCTTAGAAGGCATGTTTTAGGCACTTATTCATTTTTAGTTTTCTATTTATGAATTTGGACGCTACTATCCCAGGCGATCGTTATAAATTCCTTTACCTGGCACAGGTAGATCAGCCGCAACCAAAACAAATTTGTTTCATGTTAATCTTGAAGATCAAGCAATGTTGTGTAATTTATATAATTAGTATCCAATTAAAACGTCATATAGATGCATGATTTGTTAATTATTATAGATAATTTATATGTTATTAAAGTCGATTCGGGTGTATTTCGAGCCTAATGGGAGGACATGTTCGTTCCCACTTTCCCTAAAATTCATTAGGGGGTTAAGAAAAGCCTTCATATGATATTAGATAGGCTCCCTTTGCAAGCGAGCAAGATTGTTACAAGAACAATAATCGGTGGAGTCTATAAAAAAGCGGGTATCCCTAAGTTTGACTTAGGGATACCCGCTCTAAAATTAATAAATACAGGAAACTATTTGAGAGAGTTTATCCAAGCCGCAATTTTAAGTGCATCAGCACGGGGTACCTGGGGCATTGGAGGCATCTCGGTTGCATAGTCGGGCCAGTTTTGGGGTTCGGGATTATGAATAAGCTTCACTATCCTATCATTACTATAGTTCCTTTTAGCTACGTCAACAAATGCAGGGCCAACCTGTCTCTTCGCTGTATTATGACAAGCCAAACATGTGTGTTTCGACAAAAGGCCTTTTACCTGATCATAAGTAGGTGAAGTTGCTTTAACAGTACTTCCTCCTGGGCCATCCGGGCTCACCAAACCTGCATTAGGATCTAACTTAGGAGCAGTTTTAATAGTTGAAGCTTTCTTTCCAGCTGTTGAAGCAGGCTTCTTTGCTGTGTTTATAGAATTCCTGGTGCTTGTTTCTGAAAGTGGGAGCTTGCTGCCCGTAGGTATACTGTTAAGAGTATAATAAGCAGATGGATGTACCAGCGAATAAGAACCTTTGCTGGCGCGAACACCGTCAAGGTTTATATGATGGATATACAATGATCTTAAATTATTCACAACAATTCTTGCCTTCATACCATCTTCGGACACTTTAACTCCTTTGACCACACATTTTTCATTATTTACTGTGGGGCTTCCATATACCGCATGATATTTATAAATAAAACTTTCAACAGAATAAGATGCTAAATTTTCGGCAGACTGTTTGTCGACAGGCTTTGTAAATTCTATTTCAAAACCATCCGGCATTGCACGTACGGCTCTCATTTCAAATGGAATTTTATTATTATATACTAAGCGTTGTAAGCCCGCATTCGCTTCTCCGGCAGAGCCCCAGCCGCGGTTAGTTTCACCTACAAACAGGGAACCGTCTTTAGCGAAAGCCATACGTAATACTCCAGACTGGAAACCGCTACGAAAATCGAAAGCTGCTCCCTGGTATTCGCCATTTATCTTTTCCATAAAAACCCTCATTATTTTACTTTGGCCTTGATCTCCCACTAGAATCTGACCACCAAAAGGACCGAAAGCATTTTCGGGGATTTTCAAAATCTCTGAGTTTGAGATACCTAAAATACCGTGAGGAAGCCACACTGCCGGTGATTGAAATTCCGGAAAGTTTTTCTTCATATCGATAACGGTGATAAACTTCTCATCAACCCGATTTTCCGGTTTTATGTAATTTCCCTGAGCATTTTTGGTTTGCCTGTTGTCGACCTTCGCAAAAAACTGAGCTTCGGTAAGCTTTACGGGGGAGTTGGGTAGACCTGTCCAGCGCAAACCCGCGGGGTGGCCTATAAACGCGCCTTTTTTTAGATGCCAAACCGCACCGGAACCCATCCAGTCGCCTTGGTTGTCGCTATAAAACAGGTCGCCGTCAATCATTCCCAAACCTGCCGGCGATCGCACCCCGGTTGCCCAAGGCTCCATTTTCCCTGCCTCAGATATTTTCATTACCCATCCTCTGTACGGCACCCGGCTTTCGCCTCTCCACCACTCCTCACTTCCAAATGCTACGTTTCCGGAAACGAAAAAAGATCCATCCGGACCAATCTTTGGACCAAAACTATATTCATGATAATGGCCAGATATAGGCCAGGCATATACCGTTTCATAAACATCAGCCTTCCCATCCATATCTGTGTCTTTGAGTTTAGTTAACTCACCGCGTTGTGCACAATAAAAAGCCCCATCCTTATACACCAGACCCAGGATCTCGTGCAAACCTGTGGCAAACTTTCTAAAATGAGGCCGCATGGCGGTGGGGTTTTCTACTATAAATATATCTCCACGACGTGTTGAAATGGCTAAATCACCATTGGGGAGTACGGTTAGGCCACCCACTTCGAGTATCGTACCTTCCGGTGAACTTACTCTTAATATTCTGAAAAAATCTTCTTCTTTCGGAGACTCCTGCGCGGAAACTGGATTTAACACTCCAAGTGCAAAGGCAAACGACATCAAAAGCGGCGCAGTCTGCCTTAGAATACCTGAACTTATATTTTTTATTAAAAAACGTTTCATCTGATCTATTAAAAAATGATTGAATAACTAATCTTACTATTCACTGGCATCAGTAATTCTGTTTGGCCATTGCTCTCTCTTAAAACCGGCCTAGCACCCGCATCGTTCAATCGAAGATAATAGGCTTTATCACCTATCACATACCTGCCTTTCGATACCTCTCTGATTGTCTTACTCTCTGCAATCTTCGCGAATACTCCGTCAGAAGCATTCTGAACTACAATTTCTCTAGTTAACCCTTGGGCATTATTAGAAGGTCTTATAATGTCCGTCACGTTCATGCCATCTATCTGATAATGAAACGATGGCTTGCCATCTTGCCCTAATGTGTATCCTTTAGAGCGAAATCCTGCTCCTGCAGTATCAGTCTTCCATGCGTTTTGGGGGGATGAAAGCCTTAACACCGAAAATTGCGGTTTCGTAAGAATTTGAACAGCTCCTCTCGGACGTGAAGAACCCTCGCCGCGACCATGCCACATAGGCGTAGCGTCAACAAATCCCCCTCTCCAGAGTTGAAAAATACACCCCCTGTCCAGATCGTACGAATAATGTACCTGATCAGGGCTGCCTACAGAAGCTGCATGAACAACTGTACCCCAGTCAGGAACATCAATGAAACTGCGTAATACAATGTCTTCGTTAGCGTCAACATAAATAGGATCCGCAACTCCGTTTAAATCTTCATCTCCTATATAATATGGGCGAAGACCAAGCCCGGAAATACTTAATCCCATTATTGAATTACTCCACGAATAGTATTTTGAGTATGTCAGTTCAAATGGAAAGTCCCCTTTTGCCAAATTAGCCATTTTGTTGCTCGAAAGTTCTGCAGGACCGTTGGCAGCCGCTTTAACCTCCTGATTATTGATTTTTAAAACTCCACGACCGCCTTTAGTACTTAGGTTAAAATAATAATTACCTGCCTCCTTAATCCTTATTGTTCCTGTGTAGCGTATCAGATATTCATTCCCAATAGGACTGTTGGCTGCAGTTATGCCTGTTGCCGGACCGTATGCTTCCGGAGGTAACTTGGAAAAATCGGGATCAACTTCGAACTTTCCCTTATATACATAATAGTTTAGATTTAACAACTCCGGACGGGGCTGGTTATAGTTAATGACCTTAATATTTCTGAAAGCAACACTTCCATGGTCTCCTTGTAATCGTAGCGGGCCAAAGGCAGCTTCATCAGGATATCCTCCTCTGGTAGGCCCGGAAAGCTGAACATTTTCATGAATCACCATTCCATTCAGTTCAACCCTAAGAATTTTAGCGTTTTCGATTTTTTTCCCCACATTGTCAAACCTTGGAGCCTGGAAAGAAATCTTTATATGCTGCCACAACCCGGGAGCTTTGCTAGCATTAATTCGAGGCGCATAGCCTTCATAGGCTTTCTGGCCGTGTGGTTTACTTTCATCCCATCGTTCATAGATACCGCCATTACCTCCAGCTTTGGTAACCTTATCTGTCCACGAATCCAGTAACTGAACCTCATATCGTCCCTGCAAATAAATCCCCGAGTTAGACCCTTTAGCCATTATAAAATCCAGTTCAAGATCCACATCTCCATGCTGAATATTAGATACTAAATCGTCAGGGCGATTTTTCTCAGAAAAGGTATTAACAATAATACCTGTACCCTTGCTTATAGAGAATACGTTTTGTTTTTCCAAATCGGTATTAACATCGCCTGCCATTTGCCTGTATTTACCGGGATTCTTAAATGCAGACAAATCATTCAACATGATTGTCTCGCTAGCGGGTTGCTGTCCAATAGCAAGTCCTGTACTACATAACCAGGCTAAACCCGAAAAAGCCGCCCGGCTAAATAAACTTAATTTCTTAGTCATGTGTGTGGTTAATAGTTTTTGTTGGTTTAATTATCGCAATATAGCTAATGTAGAATAATTGGTCAAATGGAGAAAGCTATCTGGCAGCATAACAAACTAATTCGCAATAGCAAATATCCCTTCCTGATAAGTCTTAAAATAGATACTATAAGCAGCAAGCTAAATATAAACTAATGAATTTCTCTTAGTTTTACATTCAACAGTTACTTTATGGCTTGATATCGTTTGCAGATCGCTGGACTTTTAAAAAGAACAACAGATGATACTCTAAAGAATTACTAAAATATTTCCAGTCGTGCACACCAGGCCTTTCAGCATAGTCATGCGCAATACCTTCAGAAAGTAACTTTTGGTGAAAATCTTTATTTACATTGAAAAGAAAATCTCCGGTTCCTACGTCTATGGTCAACTCTAAACCAGATGCTTTTAATTTATCTGTCATGTAAAAGACCGAGTTATCGCGATAGCGATCTTCATTTTCACTTGCCGGACCGAGTATTTTAGAGAACCATTGTTGAATTGCAGCATTATCTAAATCACGGCTTAAATCTAAAGCGCCCGAAATACTTCCTGCGGCGAGAAACAATTCAGGGTGGCGGCCGGCGAGATATAGAGACCCATGGCCTCCCATACTTAAGCCCGTTATAAAGCGTCCTTTACGGAATGCTTTTGTTCTATAAGATTTGTCGATATAAGGTATGAGTTCTTTAATAATATAAGTTTCGTATTGGCTTTGCTTTTCTAACGGGCTATCTAAGTACCATGCAGCATAACCTCCATCCGGAAGAACAACTATAAGATTGTATTTATCAACCAGATCTTTGAGCATATTTTTATCAGGCACAGTGTTTTTTAGCCATGCGTTGAAAGGATCGCTGAAACCATGCAGGAGATACAAAACCGTGAACCTTTGTTTGCTCTTTTTTATAGTATAGCTATCCGGCATTACCACCGCAGCTTTTATAATTTTCTTATTAGCCTGGCTGTAGAGATTTACTGTATCAACCTGGGCAGAAAATGCTGTCAAACTACTGCTAATTAAAAACAGAGCTACTAGCGTCTCAAACTTATTCATATTAATATAATGGATCGCAAAGTTAAAGTTTCAGATGATTTACCTGAATTATTTCGATTTAATGAAGTACTACTTTTTACTTCAAAACGATTGCTTTTGTTCCATCAATTAATTACTAATTGAACGATTTTTACAATTCATAGTGAGGTCATTCCTATATTCCGTTTTAAGACCAAAGATTCTCATAATTTTCCTTTCGCTTTGCCGGAAAGGGCTAAAACCACATGAACTACACCTTGTTTAATGTCGGCAGGAATTATGAATAGATCGCTTTAACTTTTGATGGTAGATTCAATCGAAATACCACACACTATGGATGGTTGCAGCCTAAATATGAATGAAAGAAATACAACAATCAATAGCAAAGAGGAATTTTTCCAGTGTATGGATTTAAATTAAATTAGAAAACTGATGAAGCAACATTTTAAGATATATAGTTTTTGAAAAGAAAACATCAGAAAGAATTATAAATAGTCTAGTAAGTTTGTAGATTAATTTTATATTTGAGTAAATCACTTATTGAAATTAAACTATCCCCTATGTCATCAAATTTTAGATTCGAAACTTTACAAGTGCACGCCGGGCAGGAAGCCGACCCAACAACAGGTTCAAGAGCGGTGCCACTTTATCAAACCGCCTCTTATGTTTTCAATAGCTCGGAGCATGGCGCTAATCTGTTTGCGCTTAAAGAATTTGGTAATATTTATACCAGGTTAATGAACCCCACAACGGACGTATTCGAAAAACGTGTAGCTGCTTTAGAAGGAGGCGTGGCGGCATTGGCGGTTTCCTCGGGGCAGGCCGCACAGTTTATAGCGTTGAGTAATATTTTGCAGGCTGGGGATAATTTTATCACTACGTCATATTTATATGGTGGCACTTATAATCAATTCAAAGTATCATTTAAAAGATTAGGCATTGAAGCCCGCTTTGCTAAAGGAGATGATCCGCATAGCTTTGAGGGTTTGATTAATGAAAACACAAAAGCATTATACCTGGAGACGATTGGAAACCCGGGTTTCAACATACCGGATTTTGAGAAGTTCGCCGAACTTGCAAAAAAATACGATCTGCCATTAATCGTAGACAATACATTCGCTGCCGCCGGATATTTATTTCGTCCTCTAGAGCATGGTGCACATATTGTTGTAGAATCGGCTACAAAATGGATTGGTGGCCACGGAACCAGCATTGGTGGTGTTATTGTTGACGGAGGAAACTATAATTGGGGCAATGGAAAGTTCCCTCAATTTACTGAACCTTCCGAAGGCTATCATGGACTTGTATTTAATGATGTTTTCGGAAGCAGCGGTCCATTTGGAAACATACAATTCATCATTCGGGCACGGGTAGAAGGGCTACGCGATTTTGGACCTGCCGTGTCACCTTTCAACTCATTCTTATTCCTTCAGGGATTAGAAACTCTTTCACTTCGCGTACAACGCCACGTTGACAATGCTTTAGAACTGGCTCACTGGTTGGAAAGCCATCCTTTAGTGGAGAAAGTTAATTATCCCGGACTGGAAAGCAACCCTTATTACGCCAATGCGAAAAAATACCTTCGTAACGGGTTTGGAGCGGTTCTGTCATTTGAACTAAAAGGAGATAAAGCGCAAGCCATTAAGTTTGTAGACAGCTTAAGTTTAACGAGCCATGTGGCGAATTTAGGTGATGCGAAAACACTGATCATTCAACCATCTGCAACAACACACCAACAACTTAGTAGCGAAGAACAGATAGCTGCTGGTGTAACGCCGGGGTTGTTGCGTGTATCTGTAGGGATAGAGCATATTGAAGATATTAAAGCTGATTTTGAACAGGCGTTTGCCAAAATTAACGACAAAAATAGCTAATAAAATAATGGGTGGATTAACCACCCATATATTCTAGCCGGATGGTCGAGTGGTGAGGCGGGGGTCTGCAAAACCTTATACAGCGGTTCGAATCCGCTTCCGGCGTCAAAGGATGCTTATCTGGGACAATTCACGTAAGGGCAATTCATGAATTGCCCCAACATTGCCCCAATAGCTCATATCTCAATTTATTTACAAACCGCAGATGACGGACTTCCTATAAAATGAGACACATAAGGGATGTCTACATTCATACCTCGTAAAACCAGGATGCTTCCTGCGACAAGGAATAAAGTCGGTACCAATTGTGCAGGCGCTCTAAACTTTCGAAAAAAGAGCGGTGTGATAACAGTAACAAATAATAAAGGCAGCGTTCCTAATCCAAAAATTATCATGAATTTTACTGACTGCTGAGGCTCAGGCAAATTTACGGCCTGCGCGAGGGCGATGTACACCATGCCGCATGGAAGCAGTCCGTTGACCGTACCGGCAAGAAAGCTTCCGTAGGGCTTATTAAAATGTTTGCCTAAAATGCTGTATAGTCTTTTCAATAAATTGGGGAATATTGTACCGGTTCGACTCTTAGTTTTGATAAAGTAACTTATTCCGGCTACGATCAATACGCTTCCCGTAAGGGTGGAAAGCACTTGCTGTAACCCAAGTAAATTAAAACCGCTTCCTATAAATCCAATCGCCAACCCTAAAAAACCATACATCAATATTCTGCCAACCTGGTATAAAACTTTTTGAAACACAGCAACCCCAAGAGGTTCTGTTGAAAAAGGCATCGACAGCATGAGTGGTCCGCACATTGCGACACAATGTACACTGGCAAATAATCCGGTATAAAAAGCCAGTAACTGATAACTCATGGCATCATAATTTCTTTTTCTACCAGATAGCTAACTTCCGCGATTTTATATTCGAGGTGAAGGTTCCAAGGGCCCTTCTGAAGTTGAGTTTTTGGAATAGAAACGGTGCAATTACTATCCGTATCACCCTCAAAAACCTTATCAAGCTTTGAATCTGATGCACGTTTGCAAACTAGTTTGTAATGCGCTGGATGCTGAAAACTAATGGTTAAACCAGATTGGTTTACATCAACCTCAGGTAAAAGATGACTATCTACAGCACGCTGCTTGGCGTTATACTCTGTATTATACGTTTGCCCCTTTTCGTAATAGTTTTTATCTAGCAGATCATCATTAGAACTTAAAAATATTCTAATTACCAGATATATAATGTACGACATACATGCTGCCATTCCGATCATCAATTTCGTTCCCCAGCTCATACTAATTTAAATTTGGTGGTGCAATAAAAGTGGTTTTCACTTTGTCTATAACTTTCCCGTTTAAAAGTACATCCAATTCGATATTAGATTTGTACTCTGAAACAGCTTTTTGGGCTCTCACTATAAAAAAGGTTAGTTTAACGCTTTCTCCTTTTTGAAGGCTATCCTGCTTTTGAATGTAAACGATCCTGGTGTCCGCTTCGGCAGGTTGTAGTGTGAACGCTACCGGGAAAGCTGTTTTGTTTATCAGCTCGGCATTATAAAGATTACTAACTGTTCCGTCTTTCCGTTCCTGATAAAGCGTTCCTGCTGCACGTAGAATTGTTGCTTGTATATCGGAACGTTGAATTATAAGTGTAGTTAAAACTGCCACCATTATGAATAGTATTGCCGAATACCAATAAACCCGCTTTCCAAACCCAAACGCTTCACGGGTTTTAATCTGCTTTTCGGATTTAAATCCAATAAGCCGAATTGGCCGGTGGATTTTCTCCATAACCATATCACAGGCATCGATACAAGCAGTACAGTTAATGCATTCCAGTTGGGTCCCTTTTCGGATATCAATACCGGTTGGGCAAACATGCACACATACATTACAATCGATACAATCGCCCAGGGGAGCAGCAACATCTACGTGTTTATTAATTTTACCCCTGGGTTCTCCCCTCTCGTAATCATAAGCAACAATTAAACTTTTATTGTCTAATAAAACACCTTGCAATCGCCCATAAGGGCAAATTACAGTACATACCAGTTCTCTGATATAGGCGAAAACCAGATAAAAGATTATGGTGAAGAGGGTAATCGAACTAAAACCGACCAAGTGCTGGCCAACAGGTTCGCTGATGATTTTGATGAGTTCGTCTGTTCCGATTATATAAGCCAGAAAGATATTGGCTATAAAGAATGATATCAACGCGAATAAGCTGTGCTTTAAGCCCTTTTTCCAAACCTTTTCAAATGTTAACGCCGACTCATTTAATTTCTTTTGTTTAACCCAACCGCCTTCTATCCAGTTTTCAATTTTTCGGAAAAGCATTTCCATAAAAATGGTTTGTGGACAGGCCCAGCCGCACCAAACCCTTCCGAAAACCGCCGTGAACAAGATGATGAAAACCATAAAAGTTAACATCGCCAACACGAAGAGATAGAAGTCTTGCGGCCAAAAGATTACCCCGAAAAAAACAAACTTTCTTTCGAGGATATTAAAAAGGATAAGCTGCTCGCCATTCATTTTAATAAACGGCCCTGAGAACATTAAGAGGAGTAAAAAATAACTTAGCCAGTTTCTAAACTGATAGAGCTTACCCTTTATAATTCTAGGATAAATCCATTTTCTTCCACTTTGTGAATTAGAGTCAGCTTCTGCTTTATTTTTAAAATCTATCGCATCCATGCTCGCCCTCCTTTATCTTATCTGCCGGTGTACAAGTCAAATCAACCTTCTTTATCACCTTGCGGTGCTTTCGGATTTGCCGGATTAGTTCCCTTCAAAGACTTGATATAGTTTGAAACACTGGAAATCTGTTTAGGACTCAAGGTTTTCTCCCACGCTATCATCCCTTTTTCCGGAACACCGTATTTGATCGTTTTAAAGACGCTGCCAACTTTACCGCCATGAAGCCAATACTCGTCTGCTAAGTTCGGGCCTACCACTCCCTGACCTTTATCGCCATGGCAAGCCACACAATTTGTAGCGTAGATTGCAGCGCCCTCTGCAATAACAGCGGCTTCGGAGCTTTCTTTTACAGTGTTTTCGTCAATTAAATTTGCGGTGTTTGCCAGGTAAGCGTCTTTTGCGACTTTTGCAACACGTACTTCTATAAGGTATTCTTCATCCTGCAGCTTACCCCAGTCAAGCACATGATAGTAAAACATATAGCCAATAGCGATCACGATAGATGTATAGAACAGCCAGTTGAACCAGGCCGGTATCGGGTTATTTAATTCAACAATACCGTCAAACTCGTGTTCCAGCTTCATATTCTCCTCTTCCGAAAGTGGCTTCAGACTTAATAGTTTGATCCAGATACTCGGTTTTGCCTTTTCAATAGCCAGCCACTCATCGAATTCTAATTGCTTATGGATCTCTGGCACGAAGGGAGTTGGATTCAAAATCTCCTGCGAAAGCTTTCTAAACGTTTTCAAAAACACTACTGCCACCCATAGAACAAGCAGCGCCAAAACGCAGGCCGCAATTAATAATAGGTCGAGGTGAAGATTACCTGTGCCTATTGGCTGCGCTGATTTATCCTGAGCAAAAACAGCCTGGCTTATTGCGGTGAATAAAAATATGTAAAACACTCGGTTCATATGGCTTCTTCTTTATTATCATCTAATGGAAGTTCACTCATATACTGGATATGCTTTTTATTTGCCTTAATGAGCATAATAGCTACGAGTACAAAGAATATCAGGAATATCCAAAGTGAAGTAATGAGGTAGATATTCGTTCCGGTTACGTTACTTAAAAATTGCTTAAACATGTTGATACGTGTTAATATTTATGAGCTTTTACTGGCCTGATTGACTTGCAAATGCGTCTCTTTCTTTTGCTTTAATGTCTGTACCTAATCGCTGCAAGTATGCTATGATCGCTATGATCTCCCGGTCGCTTTGGACTTTGATATTGTCAACCGCAAGATTTTCTGAAATCATTTTGGCTTGTACCTCCAAATTTTTATTTGCCCGGTCTTCAAATCCATCTTCGTATGGAACCCCTAGTGTGCGCATCGCCTTAATTTTAGATGCCGTAGTACTGATATCAAGTTGTTGCTCAATCAACCAAGGGTAAGGAGGCATAATACTGCCCGGAGTCATGGTAGTTGGATCGAGCATGTGATTAAAATGCCATGCGTTTGAGTACTTGCCGCCTTCGCGCTGTAAGTCGGGGCCTGTTCTCTTCGATCCCCATAGAAACGGGTGATCATAAACAAACTCACCTGCTTTACTGTAATCGCCGTAGCGTTCTGTTTCTGAACGGAAAGGCCGAATCATTTGAGAGTGGCAGTTTACACATCCTTCACGGATATAAAGATCCCGCCCCTGAAGTTCTAATGGGGAATAAGGTTTCACACTAGAGATAGTTGGAATATTCGAGGAGATAAGAAACGTTGGCATCATTTCGATCATTCCACCAATCAGAATCACAATTAGTGAAAGCACAAGGAAAGTCATCGGTTTGCGCTCCAACTTTCTATGCCATGTTTTATCGCCTGCGTGAGGGACAAAAACCGGTGCAAGCGGCATGGCTTCTGCAGCTTCATTTGCCAGGAGCGTGCCTTTCATCATCGTTTTGGCCAGATTATAAGCCATCACAATCGCCCCGATCAGATATAAACCTCCACCAATAGATCTTAAGCGGTGCATTGGCAATATCTGGAGAACCGATTCCCAGAAGCTGGGATACTTCAACATGCCTTCGGGTGTGAATTCTTTTAACATCAACCCTTGGGTGAATCCGGCCCAATACATCGGAACGGCATAAAATAAGATCCCGAAAAGGCCTATCCAGAAATGGAAACCAAGCAATTTTTTGGAATAGAGTTCGGTTTGATAAATACGCGGAATGATCCAGTATAAAATGGCGAAGGTTAAAAACCCGTTCCAGCCTAAGGCACCAACGTGTACGTGTGCAACTATCCAGTCGGTATAATGTGCAATAGCATTTATTTGCTTAAAGGAAAGCATCGGCCCTTCAAAAGTGGCCATTCCATAAGCGGTAAGACCAACCACCATAAATTTCAAAATGGCATCGTCACGGACTTTATCCCAAGCTCCGCGAAGCGTTAATAAACCATTTATCATACCGCCCCAGCTCGGTGCAATAAGCATCACTGAAAATACCACACCAAGAGATTGAGCCCATCCCGGCAAGGATGTGTAAAGTAAATGGTGAGGGCCAGCCCATATATAAATGAAGATTAGAGACCAAAAGTGAAGGATGCTAAGTTTATAAGAATAAACCGGCCGGTTGGCCATTTTAGGAAGGAAATAATACATCATTCCCAAGTATGGCGTGGTTAAGAAGAATGCTACTGCATTGTGCCCGTACCACCATTGCACCAAGGCATCCTGTACACCCGCATACCAGTAATAACTTTTGAATGCGGAAATTGGCAGCTGAAATGAATTGACGAGATGTAATATCGCAATAGTTACGAAAGTGGCGATGTAAAACCAGATAGCCACGTACATGTGCTGCTCGCGCCGCTTTATAATTGTACCAAACATGTTAACACCGAAAACTACCCAGATGATTGTGATGGCAATATCGATCGGCCATTCAAGCTCGGCGTATTCATGTGATGTGGTTAATCCAAGTGGCAGCGTGATCACAGCCGAAACGATAATGAGCTGCCAACCCCAAAAATGAATTTTGCTGAGCGCATCGCTAAACATCCGTGCTTTGAGCAATCGTTGAAGCGAATAGTAGACGCCCATGAAAATACCGTTACCCACAAAGGCGAAAATTACTGCATTGGTGTGCAGGGGTCTTATGCGGCCGAAGGTAGTGTACTGGTTTCCCATGTTAAAGGAGGGCGAAAACAACTGTATGGCAACCAGTAAGCCCACTGTCATACCAATAATGCCCCATACTATTGTGGCAATACCAAAGTCACGTACAATCTTGTTGTCGTAATTAAATTTTTCAAGCTGCATAATTGAATTATTTCCGCTTGTAAAATTATAACCGGCGGGGTTGCTGCTGCGTGATGCAGGTTTTAAGAAAAGCTGATCTTCGTCACTTTTTCTTAATTTTCCCGTTATGGTTGGAGAGCAGGAGCTTATGCTGCGTAGCTCACCAAGAATGGGTCTTGGTATTCTTCAACTGATCGATTTTCTCTACCAAATCAGCAAGTCGGCTTGAGTAGCCATACTCATTATCGTACCAACCCACAACTTTCGTTATTCCGCCCACAACCGAGGTTAGAAGTGAGTCAAAGACACAAGAATGAGGGTTACCAATTATATCAACAGAAACAATCGGATCTTCAGTGTATTGAACGATACCCTTAAAAAAAGTTTCTGAAGCTGCTTTAAAGGCAGCATTTATTTCCTCAACCGTAGGTTTAGCTTTCAGCGTGCAGGTAAAATCTGTTAACGAACCATTTAGAACAGGCACCCTAATTCCGGCTCCGCCAAGTTTGCCTTCCAGGCTTGGAAATATATTGGTGATTGCTTTGGCGGCACCTGTAGTTGTAGGAATAATCGAAGAGCCGGCAGCTCGTGCTCTACGTAGGTCTTTATGCGGACCGTCGTGCAAATTTTGATCGCCGGTCATGGAGTGAACGGTAGTGATATAGCCGTTTACAATGCCCCAATTATCTTCCAATACTTTAATAATTGGAGCGATATTGTTGGTGGTACAGGAGGCATTTGATATTATCGTCTCGTTTAGATCAATATCCTGATCATTAACCCCTAGAACAATTGACGCCACATTTTTATCTGAAGATGGAGCCGATAAAATCACCTGCCTGGCTCCGGCCTGTAGGTGCAAGGCGGCTTGATCGCGCGTGGTAAATTTCCCAGTGGATTCGATAACAACATCAACTCCTAATGCCTTCCAGGGCAATTGACCGGGATCTTTTTCTGAAAGAAGAGGAATCTCCCTGCCATTTACAATCAAGGTGTTTGTCCCTGCTTGCACCGAAAATTCTGCTGGCCCATGTACTGAGTCGTACTTTACCAGATGAGCAAGGGTTCCCGCATCGCCTATGTCATTTATGGCTACAACTTCAATCTGCTGCCGTTGTTGAAAGATACGAAAAACTGTTCGGCCAATTCTTCCAAAGCCGTTTATAGCAATTTTCATCAGACAATATTATTTTTTAATGGGTGATGATGCTTGCATGAGTTTCTCATCTCGGCTTGTGAGTGGCAAACTCGTGCAGGTTTCATCTGAATATTTTAATGGCTATGATGCTATCAGAAGCATATTCATCTCGTTTTTAATAGGAATGCTTATGATGGTTTCATTCATTTATAATTGACGCAATTTAGTCATTAGCTCTTCTAGTTTCGGTCCCAAATAAGAAGAAGTGAGATTCAGATGGAATGTGGGAGATTTTAGGAATAACTTTTGTGGTAATTGTCGATCTATTTTGTGGATTATGGAAAGCTTTAAAATAATAACCGAATTAGACAGCACCGAACAAGAAGTACTGGTAATACCTGATGAATGTATCGATAAAAGTGTTTTTCATCTGGTCAAAAACGGGTCGGAGCTTTGCAGGTTGATATATACCGATAAGAAAGCCTGGGAACTATTAGACGATGGGAGTATAAGACCCGAAGAAGTTGAGGAATTAATTACAAAGATCGAAGAGCATTATTTTTAGGAAATTCTGCCGCCTCGATAAAGCAAAAAAGTCCGCCGTTAAGGCAGACTTTTTTGTTTTAATTTATTAATACTAGCGGTAAATATGTTCACCTCTATTATCTCTCCACTGATTTTCAAGATATTCAGCGTCTTCGTCTGTACGAGGCTTAACGCCCATTACGATACCGCCTTCTTTAATGCCAGACTCATAATGTTTTGCACGGTCTTCCGGAATACCAGAACCAATTAAAGCTCCTACTATACCACCGGTTAAACCACCAGCTCCAGCTCCAGCTAAAGCAGCTGCTATTGGTCCTGCAACAACTAAACCTAATCCTGGTATTGCAACAGCTGTTCCAATCGCCGCAATGGCACCTATAACAGCACCTGCTGTTCCACCTATGGCAGAACCTGTACCAGCACCTTCAAGGGCTTTATTTCCAAGATCAGAATCCTGATCACTGTTTTCAAAATGCTTTTTACGGGTTTCATCAGACATCATTAAATTAACATCGTCATGGCTATAGCCCCTTGAACTTAATGAGTTGTAGGCATTTTCTGCACTCTGTCTGTCTTTGAACATTCCAGTCAGCATACGCTGATCTGTGTTTGATGTGTTTTCCATAATTGATAGTTTTTGATAATTGTTATGCAAATAACTTGCGTACTAAAGCAACGCAAATGTAAGCAGGTAGTTTTCGCTTTTTGAAAATATCAGATAAAAACAATGGGAATCAGCAAGATAAATTAGGGACCTGAGAAAAAAAGAAGGCCTCCAAACGGGGAGGATGGAGACCTTTAACTAACCAATTATAAACCTGATGTAAATATAAAAGATGATTACCAATTATGCAAACTTATTTTAAAATATTTAACATTTCTTTAACAAACCTCTTGAATTGATACCACTAACATAATTTAAGTCGCTGTAAGCTTACTTAGCCACGACCTTTTTATATCCCATTTCAAGATAGTCAGAACTTGCTGTAACAAAATTTGTTCAATTACTAATGAACTACGTTGATGTCCTTCTTTGTGTGCTCGTGATGTTGTTCATTTGGATTGGAACACAGAAAGGCTTTATTCTAGGCCTAATCGATTTAGCATGCTGGCTTGGCGGATTAATTTTAACCTTTTTAGTTTACCGTTACATTGCTTCTTTTTTTGACAACTATTTATTGCCCGGAAATACCTGGAATATTCTTATCGGATTTCTCTTCTCACTAATCGCTATCAGAATTATTTTAAGCCAGCTTGCCCAATTAGCGTTGAAGCATATTCCGTTACAGACCCACAAAAAACAGATCAATAAAGCGTTTGGTATTTTTCCGGGATTTATCAACGGGATCTTATACGCTATGATAGCAACGCTGCTTATATCCTCTATTCCACTGTCTGAAGGCATGCGCAGTGAAGCAGAAAAAAGCAAGATCGTGGCAAGGTTATCCCGAGGTATTGAATATGCCGAAACGAAGTTTGATCCTGTGCTTCATGATGTTAATCGATCGCTTACCAATGTTATTAGAAAGCCTCATTCGGAAAAAACCATCAAGCTTCCTTTTACTATCAAAAATGCTAAACCACGTCCGGATCTTGAAGCAAAAATGCTGGTGCTTGTAAATAGGGAGCGACAGGCCGCAGGACTAAAACCGTTAAAAGCAGATCCTGAGATCACTCCTGTCGCCCGAAAACATTCAAACGATATGTTTTCAAGAAGTTACTTTTCGCATATAAGCCCAGAAGGTGCCACTCCGTTTGACAGATTGAAGGAGGGGAAAATCACGTTTAGAGCTGCAGGAGAAAACCTGGCTCTTGCGCAAACACTTTCCCTGGCACATACAGGTCTAATGAATTCTCCTGGACACCGGGCTAATATTTTACATAAATCTTTTGGCCGCGTAGGTATTGGTATACTTGACGGTAATATTTACGGAATAATGGTTACACAAAACTTTAGAGACTAATGATGATTAAGAATAAACCAGAGCAGGTAAAGCTTACCGGCAAACTAAAGTGGGTAGAGCAAATTGCTTATTTACTTGATGAACGCTTCCGGATTCCCGGAACAAACTTTAGGTTTGGATTAGATCCGATTTTAAATTTTATTCCCATTGCGGGAGATCTATCTGGATTTGCCCTATCTGCAGCGTTAATTTTAACGATGGCGAAGAACGGAGCAAGTGGAAAGATTGTTGCACTTATGGCCGTGAATGCAATACTGGATTTAACTATTGGCGCTATTCCAATCCTCGGACAAGTTTTTGACTTTACCTATAAAGCAAACTCCAAAAACATCCGTCTTTTAAAAGAACATTACGAAGAAGGCCGGCATCAGGGTAGTGGTAAAGGTGTTTGGGTAACAGCGTTAATCGTTTTGACTATCATGTTTATCGCTTTTCTATTTGCGATTTGGAAAGTTTTGGAGTGGGTTATCAGTTGGTTTTGATACAGGATATGTTATGTTGAAGATCAAATAGATGATATCCTCAAACAAGAGAGTTAAAATTTTTGTTATTATTGCGCTAACCAACCAATTAAACTCACATATGGGTCAAGTCTTTACCATAAATCTTGCTGGAGCAAAGTTCCATTTTCAACTTATTAAATTAGATCAAATAGACCGGATAGTAGAATCTCAAATTTTGTTACAAGGCACCACAGTAACCCTTTTAAAAGAGGGACAAAGTGCCTGGAGTCAGAAAGAAAGCTCAAGCCCGATTCTTAAGGAGTTAGTTCAAGCTATTGGTAATACTATTTCTCTTCGCTACCGCATCTGATTTAAGGTATCAACATTGCTCTTAAGAAACTAATTTAAACTCCCCACCCAACATAAACTTGAGGGGAGTAAGATTCCTTATTCAATATTTTACCTTCCGAAAACACTTCAGATTCAAGTAATTAGAATTAAATTTTTATTTATCTTCATAAAACTTTGATGAGTGCGGTACTAAGCGAAATAAGCGTTTCTAGTATTTCATAATTGTTACCAAAAAAAATTAGCATTTAAATTAATAATTAATTTTTTGCACAAATAATTTATTTATAGCTTTACTTTCAAGATGGAGAAGAGTGTTTTAATTTTTGATGATGATGAAGATATCCTCAGCATTTTAATTTATTTGCTTGAAGATAAAGGTTGGAAAATCAATACGCGCACAACTTGCGCCAACATCTTGAACGATATTGCCGAAACAAAACCAGATGTTATTATGATGGACAACTGGATACCTGAAGCGGGCGGCAAAACGGCGACAAAACTTATCAAAAGCCACGAACAGTACAAGTCAATTCCTGTTATCTATTTTTCTGCTAATAATGAAGTAGAAAGATTGGCTAAAGAAGCCGGCGCAGACACTTATCTAGCCAAACCCTTTGATTTAGATGAACTAGAATCAATGCTTGCAAATGCGGTGCTATAATAAAGAAGGAAGAATAAAGGAATAAAGGAATAAAGAATTCAAGAATAAAAAATGCCTGGCTTGCTTATCAAGACCAGGCATTTTTGTTAGACTATATTTATTGCTAATAAGCTCACATGAATTATTCATAGCGGCTTGTAAGCGGCAAATTCAGCAGGTTTCTATTAGTTTTTCAACTCAAACACAGCTCGCATCTGATAATTAAGCTTTATCTTTTTGAAGTCGATATCAGGCATCGGTGCCATGTCTTGCGCGCCCATTCCTTTTTCCATACTCATCGTTGCATTGGCTCTGTACATAGGCTGTGGGTAATACTCGTTATTAATTTCCTGTATTTCGAGCGCATCAGCCACTTTATCGCCAACAGCGTCGGCCAGGTAAGACGCTTTGTCTTTAGCCGCTCTCAAAGCCTTAATTTTAAGCTCCTGCTTTAGCGATTCGATCTTAGAGTAATCATAACTTTCTATATTTGTATATTCCACTGCACGTGGGTCTACAGCGCTTATTATCTGGTTATATTTATTCAAGTCAGTAACCTTAATCCGGTATTGTTTGCGAGCCAAAAACGAAGGATTTTTCTTCCTTTCATAGGCGTAGTTGTAGCTCGAAATATTGTTGATAGTAAAGTTTTCTTTCGGTATTCCGGCATTAATAACCGCCGTTTGGAGTTGCTTCTCCAACTCCTCAATTTCTACCTTCTTTTTGTTGTCCCTGAGATATTCCTTTAGCGAAACTCCTACATAAATAATATCCGGTGTAACCTCTGCTTCCGCAGATCCTGAAACCTCGATTCTGCGACGTGTATCTACATTTTGCGAATACACCGATATTGCGGTGATGCTTAGCAAAGCAATAAGAACTAATCTTTTCATAATTAACTTTTTAGTGTGTTTACTAAAGATGCGAAATAATAATTATTCCATAAAGGATATGCCACGAAGACTTGGAATTCTGCTTCCTGCCTTAGCACCTTTGTGGCTAATATCAATGATAATAAGTGAATTTGGGCGTGCCCCTGCGGGTCGGGCTATACACTACAAGTCCTCGCCATTCGTTCCTCATGGCTGTGGGCTTTCGTTGCTATCCCTCACGTTGAATGCAGAACTTATTGAATGAGCGCCCTCAGCTGAAAATCTACTCCTCTACAATTTCGCTATGCGGATAACTTTCTTCCACGCGCTCTTCTTTGAAATACCTCTTTTGAAAGATCAGGATAGAAATAACGCCGATTGAGATTGCAGCGTCGGCAACGTTAAATACAGGTCGAAAGAATATAAAATCTTCGCCTCCCCAGATTGGAAACCAGGTTGGTATTATTCCCTGTATAATGGGAAAATAAAACATGTCAACGACTTTTCCATGAAAAAGACCTGCATAACCCTGGCCGGGTAAGAACTTTGCGGTTTCAAAAAAGTTGCTTTCGGTGAATATCATCCCGTAAAATGTAGAGTCGATAATATTTCCTAAGGCACCGGCAAAAATGAGGGCCACATTTAAAATCAGCCCCCGGTGATATTTATTTTTAATGAGGTAAACCACGCCATAACCAATCATGGTAACGGCAGCAATTCTAAATAAAGTTAAAGCAAGCTTTCCGGCCTCGCCACCAAACTCCATTCCGAAGGCCATTCCATTGTTTTCAGTAAAATGGATTAATGCCCATTTTCCTACTAATTGAAATTCCTGACCAAGCGTCATGTTTAGTTTGATCCAGAACTTAAGCAGCTGATCTGAGAGTAGAATCCCGACTATGGCAAGAAAAGGCTTGTAATAAGCTTTCATTAATTTTGCTTCAATTTAGCTTCCATACTTAAAGTAGTATGTGGCACCGAACGTAAACGTTCTTTCTGGATTAACTTTCCGGTTTCGCGGCAAATACCGTAAGTTTTGTTTTCGATGCGAACCAAAGCAGCTTCCAGATTTTCAATGAATTTTTTCTGGCGTGCAGCAAGCTGGTTAATTTGCTCTTTCTCTAAAGTTGCAGAGCCGTCTTCCAATGTTTTGTAAGTGCCTGCAGTATCATCAGTACCGTTAAGATTTGGATTACTTAAGGACTGTGTTAGCGAACCAAGTTCTTCTTTAGCTACTCTTAATTTTTCAAGAATCAGGTCTTTAAATTCCTGCAATTCTACGTCAGAATATCTTGTTTTTTCGTGATTTTCCATTTTAAGCTTTTGTAATTGATATAAGTAATTGCTGCTCATCAATTTCTACCGTCTCTCCCATATTTAACTCGTAAACAAGTTCAAATGAGTCGGCCAAAATTTCAGCGCAAATATATGATAAATTATTTTTTACGGCTTCTGTAATATAAGGGTGGTCGCTTGTACGCACATTGATTTTATCGGTTACCTCAAAATTTAAATCTTTCCGTAAATTCTGAATCCGGTTAACCAATTCCCTTGATATCCCTTCCTGTTTTAGTTCGTTGGTTACTGTAACATCTAAAGCAACCGTTAGTTTTCCCATGTTAGTTACCTGCCATCCTGGAACATCTTCAGCAATAATCTCTACGTCATCTAACGACACATTGAGCTGAAAATCATCCTTCGAATAATGGATAGTTCCGGCGCTTTCAAATGCAGTTAACTCACTGGCAGATAAGCCTGTTATAAAAGCCGCCACATCCTTCATTTGCTTCCCGGCTTTAGAACCAAGAGCCTTGAAGTTTGGCTTAATCTTCTTCTTGATCACCCCGGAAGTATCGCTTATGTATTCAATCGATTTAATATTAGTTTCCGAAAGAATGAGCTCTTTAACACGTTCAACTTTATTTTGAAAACTATTGTCGAGCACAGGCAGCAAAATTTTATTTAATGGCTGACGTACGTTTATACCCACCTTCTTTCTTAACGATAAAATCATTGAAGAGATATTTTGAGCAATAGACATTCTTTCTTCCAAGGCGGCATCAACTAACTCAGCTTGATGCAGCGGAAAATCGGATAAATGAACCGACTTGACATTTTCTTTTTGAGTGATGCTATTTAAGTCCAAAAACAATCGTTCGCTAAAAAAAGGCGCTATAGGCGACATTAGCTTAGCTACAGTTACTAAGCAGGTGTAAAGGGTTTGATAAGCTGAAATTTTATCCTCAGTATAATCCCCTTTCCAAAAACGCCTGCGACACAAACGAACGTACCAATTACTTAAATGCTCATCAACGAACTCCTGGATAGCTCGTGCGGCACGTGTCGGCTCGAACTCCGAATAATAATTATCAACTTCTTTGCTTAAGGTATTGAGTAATGAAATAACCCATCGGTCAATTTCGGGTCTGTTTTCTAAAACTATTTCTTGTTCAGCATATTTGAAGTTATCGATGTTGGCATATAATGCGAAGAATGCATAGGTATTATAAAGCGTACCAAAGAACTTCCGCCGAACTTCATCTAAACCTTCAAGGTTAAACTTCAAGTTGTCCCAGGGTGACGCATTGCTGATCATGTACCATCGTGTAGCATCAGCACTGTACTTTTCGATCGTTTCGAACGGATCAACTGCGTTGCCTAATCGCTTAGACATTTTGTTGCCGTTCTTATCCAGTACCAAACCGTTTGAAACAACATTTTTAAAGGCTACAGAATCGTTTAACATTACTGCAATGGCGTGCAATGTAAAGAACCATCCACGCGTTTGATCTACGCCTTCTGCAATAAAATCAGCCGGGTAAGCCGATTCAAATTTATCCTTATTTTCAAATGGGAAATGCCATTGCGCATACGGCATTGCTCCTGAATCAAACCACACATCGATAAGATCAGGCTCACGAAGCATTTTTTTACCGCTCTGACCCACCAATATAATATCATCGACGTACGGCCGGTGTAAATCAAACGATGAACTGGAGAACGATTCAATAATGGTTTGCTGTTTTGACTTCTCGTCTTCAGAAAGAACACCTGATTTTATTCCTTCTTCAATCTTCGCCTTTAGCTCTTCGATAGAACCTATACAAGTCTCTTCTGCCCCGTCTTCAGTTCTCCAGATTGGCAATGGCGTTCCCCAATACCGTGAACGTGATAAATTCCAATCAACCAGGTTTTCAAGCCAGTTTCCAAAACGACCCGTTCCGGTAGCTTCGGGTTTCCAGTTAATGGTTTTGTTTAGCTCAACCAACCGCTCTTTTACAGCTGTCGTTTTTATAAACCAACTATCTAATGGGTAATATAAAACCGGCTTATCAGTACGCCAGCAGTGCGGGTAATTGTGCTCGTATTTCTTTACATCGAACGCCTTATTATCTTCTTTAAGTTTTATCGCGATTAGAACATCTGTAGGCTTGAAATCTGAAGCTGTGCGTTCTTCATCAGAATAAAATTCTTCTTTGACATATCTTCCCGCAAAGTCGCTTACCTCATCAACAAATTTAGCTTGGCGGTTTACTAATGGCTGTAGTTTACCATTATTATCGGTCACCATCACAGCCGGAATACCGTTCTCTCTGGCGGCTCGAAAGTCATCGGCACCAAACGTCGGGGCGATGTGAACTACACCTGTGCCATCTTCGGTAGTGATGAAATCGCCGGGAATAACTCTAAAGCCATTTGCTTCTAACTCTTCATTATTTACGTAAGGCATTAATTGCTCATAACGCAACCCTACAAGATCAGCTCCACCGAACTCTGAAGCTACCTCCCAAGGAACTAGCTTATCTCCGCCTTTATAATCCTTAAAAGACACATCTTTTGCTTCGGCTTTAAAATATTTAGCCACCAGATCTTTGGCCAAAACCACACTCACAGGAGCAAAAGTGTACTGGTTAAATGTTCTGATTTTAACGTAAGTTATGTTATTTCCTACCGCCAAAGCACTGTTAGACGGCAAAGTCCATGGTGTGGTTGTCCAGGCCAGGATAGCGGTATCTTCTCCATCATTTTCAAATAACACAGAAGTCAAAGGATGCACCTGATCTGGTTTAACCCGAAACTGTGCAACGATTGAGGTGTCTTTTATGTCTCTGTACGTGCCCGGCTGATTTAATTCGTGCGAACTTAAACCAGTACCGGCAGCTGGTGAAAAAGGCTGAATAGTATATCCTTTATATAGATACCCTTTTTTATAGAATTCTTTTAAAATCCACCAAAGTGTTTCGATATAATTGTTTTCGTATGTGATGTAAGGGTTTTCTAAATCTACCCAATACCCCATCTTTTCGGTAAGGTCGTTCCAAACATCGGTATACCTCATCACCTCCTTTCGGCAGGCAGCGTTATACTCATCTACAGAAATCTTCTTACCGATATCTTCCTTTGTGATCCCCAAAGTCTTCTCAACGGCAAGTTCAATCGGTAAACCGTGCGTGTCCCATCCTCCTTTGCGTTCTACTCGGTAACCTTTAAGCGTTTTGTACCTGCAAAAAATATCTTTTATACTTCTGGCCATAACATGATGAATACCTGGCATCCCGTTAGCGGAAGGTGGTCCTTCGTAAAATGTATATGGCTTTGAAGCAGGACGGTTAGCAATACTTTTCTCGAAGACATTATTCGACTTCCAGTATTCTAAAACGGCTTTCCCTGTCTCAGATAAATTAAGTTGTTTATATTCTTTGTACATCGCTCTTGTCACTCCAAAATAAGGATGCAAAGGTAGGAAATTAGGCTTGAAAGTTTTCTTAAACCTTGCAGCCATGATCAACGAATAAATATATTCTAACTGTATATTTCCAGACAATTAATCGTTGCTAAAAATTTACTTACTTTGATACTTCAAAGGCCTCCAAAATTAAATTGGCCTGATTTTAGCAATATCCCAAACGAGTTTGGAATTAAATTACTGTTATTATTATGAAAAATAGATTTGTAAGAAAAGGAGTGATATCGCTTATTATAGGTATTGCCCTAAATATATTAGGATACTCTTTAAAAGATAACGGATCTGAACCTTACGGATGGGCCATGATAGCGGGAACGGTACTATTCGGTATAGGTTTTTTACTGATTTTTTACAGCTTAGTACGTAAAGTTGAATATAAAGGCATTAAAGAAGAACGGGAAATTCCAATGAAGTAGCTCTAAAGAACCTTATCTATTTTATCTTTTTAATTATCCTTTTCTCCAGCGAAAGTAGTAGTGCAGGAAGCAAAGTTAGATTGGAGATTAATGCCAGCATTAAGGTGATAGCAAGCAGCATTCCCAAAGATACCGTACCGCCAAATGTAGAGGCTACAAAAATGCCGAATCCGAAGAACAGAATTAAGGCTACATAAATCATACTGACACCAGTCTCTTTTAAAGTGTCGGCCACGATTTGGGATATACTTAGCTTCGTCGACTTTAGTTCTTGCCTGTAGCGGGTTAAAAAGTAGATTGTTTGATCGGAGGCAATTCCCAGGGCAATACTGAAGATAAGAATGGTAGAAGGCTTCAACGGAATACCAAAGAAACCCATAATTCCGGCTGTTATAATCAAAGGAATAAGATTCGGGACAATCGAAATTAAGATCATTTTAATTCCTCTGAACAGAACCCACATAATTATAGCGATCAAGGCTATTGCAAGTATTAAGCTTTCGCGAAGGTTAGCTAAAAGATAATTTGTTCCTTTTACAAAAATAACGCTGGAGCCTGTTAAATCAACGTTATACCGCCCGGGATTGAAAATTGAATCTACTCTCGGCTGTATTTCTTTTAAAAGTTTATTCACACGGTATGAACCAACATCAGCCATTTGAAAACTCATACGTGCAATTTGCCTGTTAGAATCGACAAAGCTTTTAAGCATACTTTCGTTACCGCCCGAGTTGGCAGCATAACTTAATATGAAATTCATTTCCATTTCACTTGGTACACGGTAAAAATCTTTATTTCCTCCATAAAATCCCTGAGAAGAAAATTTGAGCACCTCAATTAATGAAACCGCTCTTGAAAATTCTGGATAGGCGGAAATCATATTCTGCAATTTCTCCATTTTTTTGATGGTCGAAATTTTCATGATACCATTTTTCCGTTTGGTATCAATACTTACTTCAAGCGGTAGTATCCCTTCAAAATTCTTTTCGAAAAAGCCCATATCGGTGTAAACCGGATCGTTATGAGGAAGGTCATCTACCACGTAGCCGTTAATGTCTATTCGAGTTATTCCCCAAAGCGAAATGAGTACAAGCAGGATAGACACCACGTAAATTGCCTTCCGCTTTGTTTGTGCTAAAGAGACCAAAATATTTAAAATGCCGGTGAGAAATGGCCTGTTTAAATGGTCGGTGTGTTTGGTTTGTGGATCTGGCAGATAGCTGAATATTATCGGGATAAGACATAAGCTCATTAACCAGGTTAGCATTACACCCATCGCCGCAACAATTCCAAACTGCATCAGAAGTTCACTTTCGGTGAAATATAATACTCCAAAACCGACCGACGTTGTAAGATTCGCAATAAATGTCGTAATCGAAATTTTGTGGATTACAATCCTCAAAGCCTCCATCTTGTTGCCGTGATCGTTGAATTCGCTGTGATATTTATTAAGTAATAAAATACTATTTGGTATACCGATTATCACAACCAAAGGTGGAATCAGACCTGTTAGCAAGGTTAATTCATAGCCAAACATTACTAAAATAGCGAGGCTCCACACCACCCCTATTACAACAACTAATACCGGAAATATAACCGCAGAAAAGGAGCGGAAGAAAAACAGTAATATTAATGCTGCAACTACTAGCGATAAAACAATAAATAAAGCAAACTCCTCTGAAACCTTCTTACTGACAATTGTCCGGATATAAGGTAACCCTGAGTAATGTATGTCAACCTTTTGCTCATTCTCAAATGCTTTAGCTTTTTCCAATATCGAATTGATCACGCCAATCCGATTTTTGGAGTTTAACACATTTGCGTTAAACGTTATCGCCATGAGTGAGGCTTCGTTTTTGGAGTTAAAGATCAGTCCCTCATAAAACGCTAATTTATAGATACTCGTTTTTAAGCTATCCATGTCGGAGGTCAAAAAAGAGCTCTTTTGTACAAGGGGCTGAAGAATAAATTTCTGATTTAACGTGTCTTTTTCTAATGCAAATAAGCTAGCGGTTGAGAGTACTTGTTTTATTCCTTTTAGCTTTTTTATTTCAGAGTCAAGCTGTTTCCAGGCATTGAATGTATTGGCTTGCCAAAGCTTCGATGATTGTATACCGAGAACCATGACACTTCCGTCCTCACCGAAGTTCCTTTTGAACTGGCTATAGCGACTGTAAGCAGTGTCTGTTGTGGGAAGAGCCTTGGCCCCTGCGAAAGACAAACGCACCTGGCTGGCCTTATAAGCCATAAACAGTGTAACAATCAGGAAAGCAATAAGAATAGGGAGCCGGTTAGATAATATGAACTTTGATAATTTCTCCCACATAATTAAAACCTAAAGCACTTACAGGCCGCAAAACTACAAAAATTACTTAATTTGCTATCCTACAATCATCCTGGATGAAGGGTAGTGATTAAATCTAATAATGTGAAATGAGCAGAGCGTTATGATTAAGTTTTTCAAAGGTTTTACATATGCAGCAAAGGGTGTTATCTATGCTTTTTCGACTCAAATAAATTTTAAATTCCATACTTTTTCTGCAATTGTGGTTATTGCTTTAGGGTTCTTTTTTGAGCTGGATTTAACTGAATGGCTATGGATAATGACAGCAATTGGACTGGTACTGATAACAGAAATCTTCAATACTGCGCTCGAAGTCCTTGTCGATCTTGTTTCGCCAGATTATCATCCAAAGGCAGGCATTGTTAAGGATTTATCATCAGCTGCTGTTTTGATTACCGCAATATTATCCGCACTAATCGGACTGTGCGTTTTCCTACCAAAGCTCATTTCCTATGCTTCATAAAACCCGGGGAATTATTTTAAAAACAACCCCCTATTCTGAAAGCAGTATTGTAGTGCAAATATTTACCGAAAAATTTGGCTTGCAATCGTATTTAGTTAATGGTGTAAAAAAGCCGAAAGCAAAGGTCAAACTTAACATGCTGCAGCCTTTGCATTTGCTGGAGATGATTGTGTATCATAAACCTAACGGAAATCTTCAACGGATCTCGGAATTGAGAAACCAGCCTATCTTACAAAGTATTCCTTATGATGTAGTTAAAAGTTCGCTAGCCTTATTCATCAACGAAGTGCTTTACAAATCACTTAAGATGCACTATGAGGATGAAGCTATGTTCAATTTCATTTTCAGCTCTATAGAACTGTTGGATAGAAGCCAGGAAGGAATTGCTAACTTTCATTTATATTTTTTAATAAAGCTGACGAAGTATTTAGGGTTTTATCCCGACAGGACATTAGAGCGAGATGCATCATTCTTTGATTTGAAAGGCGGTGTATATTCGGTTTCGCAGCCGCCCCATCTTTACATTTTGGATGAAGGCCTGACAAAAGATTTCTCTCTGTTGATCAATGCCACTTTTGAAAATCTTTCTCAAGTAACATTAGCGCTGCCTAAAAGAAAAGACTTACTAAAAAAGATTTTAAATTATTACCGGCTCCATATAGAGAGTTTCGGAGAAGTAAAATCGCACTTAATATTAGAGGAAGTTTTAAGCTGATTTGCTTCTGTTAGTAGCCATTCTATTAATAACCTTTTCGAGCTCATTCAAATCAAAAGGCTTTTCTAAAAAAGTATCGGCACCCGCTTGTTTAGCAAGTGATTGTATGTCATTATTAGCTGAAAAATAAATAACAGGTATGTCTTTTAAATCTGGCTGGCTTTTTAATGTTTGAGTTGCAATTACACCGCCTGTATCGGGAATCCAGTTATCCATCAGGATAACATCCGGCTGAATACTTCTAACGGCAGTATCGATGTTATTGCAATGCTGCGATGTATGAACCTCCCAGCCTTGCTCTTCAAGAATATAAGTGCAAATGGAAAGGATATCAACATCATCATCAAAAATTAGTATACGTTTAGACATACAGGTTTATTCGTTCTTAATTATTGAGAGCTAAACTGGCTATAAACTGGCTAATTTGTATTATTTGAAATAATTTGGGCTGAACTCTTATCACACACCCTTTCCCCTTAGATCCTTTCAGAATATTCATCACAGACTTTAATAACCGTGAAAATTTTTAATTGTTTTTACTTTTTAAAATGAAATCTCTCCTCAATCTATCCACTCGAATTTGGTGTAAGGCACCAAAGCAGTTGGAATTTTTATACCCCTGTCTGTTTGATTATTTTCTAGTAACGTAGCAACAATCCGTGGCAGCGCAAGAGCACTCCCATTTAAGGTATGCGCTAATTGAGGCTTATCTTCTTTGCTCTTAAAGCGAAGCTTTAAACGGTTACTTTGAAAAGTTTCAAAGTTAGAAACCGAAGAGACTTCCAGCCAGCGCGCCTGAGCAGCGCACCATGTTTCCATATCGTAAGTTAATGCAGAGGCGAAGCTCATATCGCCACCACAAAGTCGCAAAACGCGATAAGGTAGTTCAAGTTTCTGTAATAAAGATTGCACGTATTGACTCATTGCCTCCAATGTGTCGTAAGATTTATCCGGATGAACAATTTGCACGATTTCCACCTTATCAAACTGATGCAATCTGTTTAAGCCTCGTACATGAGCGCCGTATGAACCTGCTTCGCGGCGAAAGCAGGGAGTATATGCGCAATTTTTAATTGGTAATTCTTCCTCCTTTATTATTACATCGCGGTATAAATTGGTTACAGGTACTTCTGCGGTTGGTATAAGATAGAGATTGTCAATACCGATATGATACATCTGGCCTTCTTTGTCAGGAAGCTGACCTGTTCCAAAACCAGAGGCTGCATTCACAACTATTGGAGGCTGCATTTCGCGGTAGCCGGCAACTTCTGCGTTATCTAAAAAAAAGTTAATCAAAGCACGTTGAAGTTTCGCGCCCTTTCCTTTATATACAGGAAACCCCGCACCTGCTATTTTATTCCCAAGTTCAAAGTCTATAATATCGTATTTAGCCGCTAACTCCCAATGGGGCAAGGCTTTTTCAGAGAGATGCGGTTTTTCGCCATGCTCGAGAACCACTTCATTTTCTTCGGGGTTTGATCCTTTTGGAACGGAGAGATGCGGTAAATTTGGAAGTATTACAATTTTAGACTGAAGATTCTCCTCAATAGCCGCTAATTGCTCGCTTAAAGTTTTCGCCTGCTCCTTTAACATCGGGCTTTCTGCTTTCAAGCTTTCTGCCTTCTGCTTTTCCCCCTGACGCATTAAATCTCCTATCTGCTTTGCAATTGAATTAGACTGCGCAGAAACATCATCAAGCCGAACCTGGGTTTTTCGGCGTTCATCGTCTAAAGTAATTATTTCATCTACCAGTTCTGGTTGTTTGAAATTCTTTACAGTCAATCGCTCTAAAACGTTTTCCCTGTTTTCACGGATATAATTAACTTGCAGCATTGTTCAGAAATTTCGACAAAGATAATATCAGTTACGAGTTGTGGGTGATTGTTGTCGGTTTTTTTGAAACAAGATAATCCTTAGGTTTCTACAGTATGCCGGATATAAATGAGCTGGTTTTTCTTATTAGCGAAACCCAAAAATACTTTCAGCAACAAGCGCAGCGGCAGGTTAATACCGCTCTGACTATGCGTAACTGGTTATTCGGGTTTTATATTGCGGAGTATGAATTAAATGGGGCCGACCGGGCTGAATATGGACAGAGGATATTAAAAGAACTAGCTCAACGTGCCATGCATATTTCTGGCATGTCTGAAAGGAACTTATATCTCTTTAAAACTTTCTATTTAGCCTATCCAAACATTTTGCAGTCAGTGACTGCAAAATTGTATTTATCTGAATTTCAGAAGTTTAACATTTTGCAGTCAGTGACTGCAAAATTGATTACTGCTCAAAATCCGGCCGCTACAGCACCGCAAAGAACAGATATTAACAAGCTTTTAAATCAATTAAGTTTCACTCATATTATAGAATTGCTGAAAGCCGATACCGAGCTAAAACGTAATTTCTATGAATTAGAAGCATTAAAAAACAACTGGTCGGTAAGAGAGTTGCAACGAGCCATGAACAGCATGCTTTTTGAACGAACGGGATTAAGCACCAACAAGCAAGCCGTCTTAGAAAAACACCATAACCAAGAGCGGCTGTTGCCGGAAGATGTATTTCGCAACCCGTTTGTGCTGGAGTTCTTAGGCTTAAAAGAAGAAGCCGAATATTCCGAATCGGACCTGGAGCAAGCGATAATCAATCATCTCCAAACTTTCCTGTTAGAAATGGGCCGTGGCTTTTGCTTCGAAGCGCGGCAAAAACGCATCACGTTCGACAATACGCATTATCGAATAGACCTGGTTTTTTATCATCGCATTTTAAAATGCAATGTGCTCATCGATTTAAAATTAGGTGAATTCAGCCATGCTGATGCAGGGCAAATGAATGTTTACTTGAATTATTATAATGAAAATGAAACCAATGAAGGAGACAATCCACCTATCGGGATTATTCTTTGCGCCAGCAAAAACGAGAGTTTAGTTAAATACAGCACGGCCGGTTTACCTCAACAGGTGTTCGTGAATAAATACATGATAAACCTGCCTAAGGAAGAAGAGTTGCGAAAAATCATAGAAGAGGAACAACAAAAATTACAGGCAAAGCTATGACAGGCAAACTCTATCTCGTACCAACGCCTATCGGCAACCTGGAAGATATTACTTTAAGGGCCATCAGGATACTGAAAGAAGCAGATATTATTTTAGCTGAAGACACGCGGACCAGCGGCCCTTTACTGAAGCATTTTGAAATTGATAAGAAAGTTTTCGCCCACCATCAGCATAACGAACATAAAGCGAGCAGTGAGATTGTTCGGTTTTTGAAGGAAGGAAAAAATGTAGCGCTGATATCTGATGCAGGAACTCCTGCCATTTCCGACCCTGGCTTCTTCCTGGTAAGAGAAGTGTTGAAGAATGAAATTGAAATTGAATGCTTGCCTGGAGCCACAGCTTTTGTACCAGCGCTGGTTAACTCCGGCCTGCCTTGCGACAGGTTCACTTTCGAGGGATTTCTTCCTGTAAAGAAAGGAAGGCAAACACGTCTGAAAGAATTGGCAGTTGAAGAACGCACAATGATATTTTATGAATCGCCGCATAGAATATTGAAAACACTTGAAGAACTTGCTGTTGTACTGGGGAAAGAACGCCAGGCATCTGTATCGAGGGAGTTGACAAAAATGTTCGAAGAAACGGTAAGAGGGACATTAATAGATATAAAGAACTATTTTGAAACACATACCTTAAAAGGCGAATTGGTACTTTGTGTTGCGGGGACTGAAAGAAAAGGGAAAGTGAAGACGGACAGGATGAGTGAGGAGTAATACTAGAATCCAAGATTGAGTTTAAACTTTTGAATATTTAAGATGCGTATAGAACCTTATATAAACGAAGAACAAGACCCTAAAACAGCCGAAAAGGTGTTGGGGAAAATAGAAGACATGCTTACTCCCGGCGAGCAAGTGGTGTATCTGGCGGTACAGAAAAAACCTGCCGTAACATTAATCCCTGACTCTGTTGTGGTAACAGACAAGCGCCTGGTTTTTTGCCAGCCTGGAAATTTGGGTCTGACTACCAACTTTGACATTTATAGCTGGAAAGACATCAAGGAGGTATCCTTTAAAGAGGAGTTTTTCGGCGCAAAGTTTACTGCCGTTCCTTTAACAGGCGAAAATCTGACTGTAGATTATATTCCCAAAATACAAGCACGTAAACTTTTTCAGTTTTGTAACCAACAACTAGAACGCTTTCGCGAAGAGGAACGAGCACGTGCCCTGGAAAAAGAAAAAGCTTTGAGACCGCAAAATGAAATTGAGGCGAAACCCGTTATAGAGCAAAGCTTTCAACCCAGCCTCGACGGACCAAGTGTACCTGTAGTACCGGTAGCCACAACTTTACCGGTCCAGGAAGCTCCGGCAACACCCGAAGATGAGTTAACCCAAAAGCTGCAAAAGCTTAAAGGACTATTCGAACGGCAACTGATCACTCAGGAAGAATACGAAGCTAAGAAAGCCGATATTTTATCTCAATTATAAGCGTGAGAAACAATTATTTATTAGGTTTTGCTACCGCTTTTGCGGCCTGGCTTGCGTGGCCACCTATATCCTACACATCAGTTCTGTTACTGGTGGCTTTTATTCCTTTACTTATAGCCATAGAAAATATTCTTAATTCAGACGCGAAGAAAAAAGGCAAAAGAGTGTTCGGGCTAGCTTTCTTTACTTTTGTTATCTGGAACACTTCCTGTATTTATTGGGTTTTCAACTCGCTTAATGCGGTAATGCCAGTGCCTGTTGCTTTGTTGGTATCTATAATCCCTTTCGGATTAGCTGCCTTACTGATGACAACAGCTTTTTGGCTTTACTCACGCATGAGACTTGTGACCGGCAAATTAATCAGCTACGCAGCCTTAATCTGCTTTTGGTTAACTTACGAATACCTGCACCAAACCTGGGATTTGAGTTTCCCCTGGATGAATCTGGGAAATGGCTTTTCGAACTTTCATCAGATAATACAGTGGTATGAATTTACGGGAGTTTACGGTGGCAGTTTATGGGTGTTACTAGCTAATATCCTGGGTTTTGAGATTTATATCGCTTTGTGCGAGAAGAACGAGCTTAAAAAATTAGCGTGGAGCCTGGCAGGATTAGTTATTATCCCAATATTATATTCTATCACGATATACACCAACTATCAGGAAAAAACCAATCCGTCAAATATTGTAGTTGTCCAGCCGAATATAGACCCTTATTTAAAATTTGGAGAGATGCCCTCCTCCGTTCAGTTGACGCAGCTTCTCAAGCTATCCGATTCAATCGGACAGGCAAATACAGAATATTTTATCTGGCCGGAAACCGCCATCCCGGAAGATACAGATGAAGGAACAATTCATAACAACAGCAACTATTTGGCAACACAAAGCTTCTTAAAAAAGTACCGCAACGCTAATGTCCTTACGGGGATTTCAAGCTATGCCATTTATGATTCGCCTATAACTGCAACTGCAAGTTATGATGTGGTTAGTAAAAAGTATTACGATTCCTTTAATGCTGCCGTTCTGATTGAAAATTCGCCCAAAGTTCAGTTTTACCACAAGTCTAAACTTGTCCCGGGTGTTGAGTTACTGCCATTTTCAACAGCTTTAGAGTTTCTTAAACCTGTTTTCGCGGGGTTTGGAGGCACAACGGGCGGTTATGGAAGTCAGAAAGAACCTTCGGTATTTTATACGCAAAGCGGCATTGGGGCCGCTCCGGTTATTTGTTACGAATCTGTTTGGGGCGAATACGTTTCTGACTATGTAAATAAGGGGGCGCAGTTTATAGCTATTATCACTAACGATGCGTGGTGGGGAAATACATCCGGTAAAGACCAACACCTGGTTTATGCAAAATTAAGAGCTATCGAAACCCGCCGCTGGGTGGCTCGTTCTGCTAACACAGGAATCTCCGCATTTATTAATCAGCGTGGCGATATCACTCAGCAAAGTGGCTGGTGGCATGCC
>DASWMZ010000078.1:0-13814 GCA_036399495.1 Pedobacter sp. | reverse complement strand
ATCATAAAATAGAAGCTATAATAAATTTAATTTTCATAATTTTTTAGTTGAGGTCTATAGACTTACGTAGACTCGGACGAAAAACGCTTACATGATTGATTATTTTTATATCCCTTACTACCGCGAGCATATTACATTAGCTTAGTTATTCGTTGCCCGAAAGTACAAAGGCCAATTGGAAGAGCCATTAGGGTGGTTGAAAAAGCGGTACAGTAAACCCGTTGTCGAGCCTCTATAAAAGACAAAACCTGACAATTTCTAATCATCAGGTTCAAATGTGTTATCACCTCAAGCGAATTTAATACGTCTCACTATCCGGCGGGATACCATAATCCCTTATTGCCGCCGCTCTCTGTGGTTTCCCATTACCCTTAAACATTCCCGAAAATTTATCAAGCAAGCCTGTAAGCTTATCAGAACTTACCTGCTTTGCCGCTTTTTGCGATAAGAAGGTGATCAGTGTTTTGGTGATGAAGCCGGATTTCTTAAACACAAATCCATTCAGGAGAATTGGTAACAATACTCGCGACAGGTTTGTAAAAATATCCTGCTGCATTAAATCTTGAGTGAACGATTTTTTTCCGCTATCAGATTTAAAGATGCCAAATAACGCTTTCGGGCTTTTAAAACCTTCTTTCAGTGCCTCTTTATCTTTAAATTCTTTGACCTTTAGAAAGTCAATTTCGGCTCTTAATTCTGCTAAACTGCTAAACGACTTTTCCATTATTTCTTCTTATTAAATATCCGCTTCACCATAAAATTATGCAGGTATTTCTCAACCAGCTTGTCTTTTATGAAGAACATTATTAGCGCAAGCGAAAGATAAATTAATGCTACGATACCAAACCCTGCTGCGTAAGAATCAAGCCTTTCACCTAAATAAAGTGCTAATGTAAAAGACGCAAAAAGGAAAGTCAAAAGACCCATAATCAGCACAAACGAATCGGTAATTAGATTCGCGGTGACAACCGTAACTTTTTCAAGTAGTGTTAATCGGGTTAATTCAACCTTAGTTGCTATATATTCTTTTAATAAAGCAATCACATCTGGTGTTGCTTTCTCTTTTGGCTCCTGGGTTTGAGATTGAGTTTCGGGCATGACAAATAATCTAAAGGTTTTTACGCCATGTTTTACTAGTTGTGGATCGAAGAATCAAAGCCTTCTTTATTGAAACGCTCTCTTATTTTATCCACTACACTTTCTTTAAAGTTTGATAAATGATCAATTTCTTCTGCCGCACGATCTTTAATTACATCGCTAAGGTTTTTCAATGCATCGTTTAGCTTGTCTCTGGTTTCGGAACCATTTTCGGGTGCGAAAAGAACTCCTATTGCTGCTCCCGCGGCTAAACCTGCTAATAATGCGGCAAGAACTTTTGTATTGTCATTCATGATTTTAATATTTTAAGAATTTAATCTTGTTAATTATATCAGTTTCTATTAATACAAAGCATAAAACAAACTGTTTGGATAAAATTTATTCTTCTTCCGATGAGCGGATCTGTTCTAACCTTTCGCTTGCCAATTTACTCGTCTCATAAATTCGAACCGTAAGAATAAAATATGATAATAGTAATGGTCCGTAAACCAGGCCCATAATACCGAAGGCTGGAATTCCAACCACAACTCCAATAATTGTAATTATTGGATGAATATTTCCAACGTGCCTGGCAATAAGAAACCGGATCACATTATCAATATTTGTAACTAATATGAAGCTCCAGATTAAAATACCCCAGCCCGATGTTTCATGGCCATTGGCCAGTTCGAGTATCCCGGCCGGTACGAAAACCAGTGCAGCGCCAATAAGTGGGAGAAATGATAAAAAGGTTGATATCACACCCCAAAATAGCGCATCCGGGATATTAAAGATAAAAAATCCCAGCGTCACCAAAGCGCCCTGTACAACTGCAATAAGACCTTGGCCCAATACATTTGAATAGGTGGTATACTTCAATTCATCAGCAAACTTTAAGGCATTTTGTTCTCGGAAAGGGGAATATCTTATTAAGCCTTCTTCGAACTTTTTGTAGTGCCTGAACATGAAATACAAAAGGAAATACATAACCGAAATTCCCAGTAATAACGATCCTGCGGTTCCTAACAGGGATGGAAATAAATCTTTAGCATATTCGCTCGCTTTATCCATGGCGTTGTCTACCAAGTTACGCTGACTGAATGTTTTATAAAAAAATGCATCAAGTCGTTTTACAATATATTGTACACGTAATGGATCATGCCTAAACTCATTTACCTTATTCATTACCATTAAGAGTAATACAATAAAAGGCAGTATAATAATGATGAATGAGCTAAAGATTACAGCCAAACTTGCCGCGGCTTTTTTCCATTTCCAATTTTGTATAAAATAGAGATACATAGGCCGGAAAATGGTATACATCACAACGGTACTTAGCAAGGTTCCGGCAATGTATCTAAGCGAATAAATAATCCCTGCGGCCAGAATTATAAGGATTATTAGAAGGATATTATTGCGTTGCTTGTAGTTGAAAAATGCCATAATGTGAGTTACATAAAAGCGGCCATACTTTATATGGCATAACATGTTTTGCTTAAAAATGTTAGAACTTAAGCAGTATTGTTCTGAAGAGGTAAAGTTACACTAAAGATAGTTCCTGCACCGGATTCGCTTTTGACAGTTATTCTTCCGTTATGGGTATCAACGATGCGTTGTGCGCTGGTTAAGCCAAAACCCATGCCTTTCATTTTGGTAGTGAAAAATGGTTCAAATATTTTATCAATGTTTTCAGGTAAAATTGCGGGGCCATTATCTTTTATGTTAATTCGTATACCCCTGACGTGTCTTTCTAATCTAATCTCCACCGTGCCATCCGTTTTATCGACAGCCTCAACCGCATTGATAATAATGTTTTTGAGTGCAAACTTCAGTTTTTCCGATTCAGCCTTTATAATAAGAGGTTGTTCGAATGGAATATATTGAATGTTTACTTCCGGTTCTTGCAGAAGCTCTTCCAGCAACTCTGCAAGAAGTAGATTTAAATCAGTTTCTACTAATCTCAGATATGGGGAATCGGTGCTTTGTATTAGTTCGGTTGTAAGCGCATTTATCTTCTCACAATTAGCTTTTATAATATCAGCCAAAATCAAAGCTTCCTCGTTGTTTAATACGTTGGAAAGTTCGTCAATGGCTAGATTTATATAGGATAAAGGATTTTGTATCTCGTTCGAAATGTTTTTCGCGAAGCGTTCTGTTGCAGCTATTTTCGCAGTTAAAGCAGCATCTTTTTCCTGAGTGATTCGAGATGTTAAATCGTGAATAGTAGAATAGAAGCGTTCTTCGTTGCCATGTTGAGAAACCTGCATAAACGATGAGATGCTGCAAAATTTCGTCTTTCCCGAAAGAGTGCGCATTTCTACCTCAAATTCTGTAACAGAGCCTTGGGAACTTATCTTTTTTAAGTAATCAGATCTGTCTGCTTTTTTCTTGTACAGAGCCTCTACATGCATTTTGGTAAGCTCCGAAAATGTAGTTTCAAAGAAATTAAGAGCCGTAGGGTTCGCGTCAATTATCTGACCTTTGGGATTAGTAATCAGCATTGGATCTTTCGATCGCTCGAAGATAATGCGAAACTTATTTTCACTTCTTTTTAATTCCTGAAGTGTTTTATTATGAGCGATAGCGTATCGAATGGATCGCTCTAAACTCTGTGCAGTAAGGTTATCCTTAATTAAATAATCTGCTGCGCCTAACTGCATGGCCTCTCGATCTATTTTAAGATCGCCTTTGCCGGTAAGCATAATAATTGGTTCGGTGCAATTAGATTTTATGGCTTCATTTAGAAGGTCCATGCCCGAGTCTTTCCCTAAACGATAATCAACAAGGTAAATATCATAGCGACTTTTCAGCATCGCGTTAATCGCTTCCGAGAAATTGCTGCACCAGGTTACTTCGTAATTTTGACTGCTAGATACTTCCTTTAAAATGTCTTTGGTAAGAACAAAATCATCTTCATCATCATCAACCAAAAGAATCTTAACCGTGTTCATCTATTAGTTACTTTGAATCCATCTTGAAGATATAGCGGCGGTAATGTTAACCAGTTCTGTGAATGACGACGGTTTAGTAAAAAAACCAGATGCACCCATTCCAAGAACATTTTCTTCCTCTTCTTTAGAACGGGAAGTTGTTAAAATTACAATTGGAATATCACTATACATGTTGTGAACTTTAAGTTTAGAAAGGACGGTTTTACCATCCATTTTAGGCATATTTAAGTCAAGTAAAATAAGATCGGGAAGCGTTCTTTCAGAACCATCGTCGAGACTATACAAGTAATCGAGTAGCTCTGCGCCATTTTCGAAAAAGACAATCCCGGCAGGCATATTATTTTCCAGGAACGCCTCTTTAATCATTAAACGGTCATCGGCATCGTCTTCAGCAATTAATATTAGCTTCTTCTTTCTCATCAATCAATATCTAAGGGTATATAAATATTAAAGAGTGCACCAGATCCCTCAGAACCTTTTGCTTCAATATATCCGGAATGATTTTCAACTATTTTTTTACATACTGCCAGGCCTATACCTGTGCCCTCATATTCGTTACGGGTATGAAGACGTTGAAAGAGCGTAAATATCTTTTCTGCATATTCGTTATTAAAACCAATGCCATTATCTTTAAGCTCGATCTTGCAATATCTGATATCCTGATTAAGAGGCAAAACTTCTTTGGCAAAGTCTATACCATTTATAGTCTCGATTTGGATTTTAATTTCAGGCTTAACGTCTTCTTTGGTAAACTTTAAAGAATTGCTGATTAAATTTTGAAATAATTGCCTCATTTGCGAGGGAATTACTTTTAACGTTTGATTCCCAAGAACTTCAATCCGGGCATTTTTCTTATCAATGGTAAATTCCAGATCTACCATAACGCCTTTCATTATTTCAAGGAGATCAACCTTTTTAAAATCTTCGTTCGGACGGCTAATTCTGGAGAATGTAAGCAGATCATCAATCAGCGTCTGCATCCGTTCAGAAGCATTTTGCATCCGATTGATATAATCAATGCCATCTGTGGGTAGCTGCGCGCCGTATTTGTTTTGAAGCCTGTCGCCAAAAGCACGAATCTTTCTTAAGGGTTCCTGCAAATCGTGCGAAGCAACGTAAGCGAATTGTTCGAGCTCACTATTTGATCTGTTTAACTCCGAAACTTTGCTTTCTAAACTTTGCTGGGCCTTTTTAATATCAGTGATATCATGCATAACAATCATTACCCCAAAAATTTCGCTTGCGGTTGAACTGTAAACAGGGTTATATGTGATTTTAAAGGTTTTACCGTTTATGATCTTATCATAGCGATTCTCATTTCCTTCTAAAGCCGACTCGTAAAATGATAAGGCACGTTCATAATCCTCGCCAAACATGGCTTCGATGGTTATACCCTGACTTAAGCTAGCGGTTGGATCTATTTTAGAAATTGCAGGTCCCTCAGAAAGAAGTAACTCCCGTTTTTTATCAAAGAGAAAAACCGCACTGTCGGGTACATTTTTAGCAATGGTGCGATAAATACTTTCGCTTTTATCAAGTTGTAAAGTGGTGTTTTTAAGCTCGGTGATATCTTGCGTATTACCTACAACCTGGTATTCATTTTCAAGGAAATCAACCTTGTATTTTCCGTTTAAAAGCAGATACCTTACATCGCCATTAGGCTTAACAATGCGATATTCTAAAGAGAATGGGTGACGGGTAGTTTTAGATGTTTCGAGCGTATCAAAAAACTTACTACTGTCTTCCGGGTGTACAATGGTGGCGTAGTATCCAAGGTCTATTTTGTTCTGACTTGGAAGTAAACCATGAATTCTATACAATTCATCAGACCAGAAAAAAGAATTTTCATCAATGAACCATTCCCAGCTTCCATTATGAGATATCGCTTCGGCTTCGCGTAATAATGCTTCACTTTGGGTAAGTTTTTGCGAGGCCTCATGAAGATTTGTGATATCCAGCAAGGTGCTTATAAGCTTCTTATCCTGGCCAACATAGTTTCCTTGAGCGAGTACATGTCTTACATCGCCATTCGCTCGCTGTATCTGGTATTCAATATTGTATGAGGTGTTATTTCGTACAGCTGAAGATAATTCTCTTTTTACTTTTTCGCGATATGGGGGTGAAATGATTTCTTCCTGAAGTCGCAAAGAAGGGGAGACTTTTGCAGGATCATATCCGAAAATGTTATATGCCTCGTCCGACCATTTTACCGATCCGGTAA
Organism: Pedobacter sp.; assembly: GCA_036399495.1. Taxonomy (GTDB): domain Bacteria; phylum Bacteroidota; class Bacteroidia; order Sphingobacteriales; family Sphingobacteriaceae; genus Paradesertivirga. The sequence continues at coordinate 7,565 of DASWMZ010000078.1, read as the reverse complement.
GTGTATCAAATTCCCAGCTGCCCAAGTGTGCAATGCTCTCTGCAGTAGCAAGCAATTCCTCCCGTCGTTCAAGATCTTTTTGTATCAGAACCCGTTCCCGGATTTCGTTATCTAACCTTGAAATAATGTTTTTTTCTTTTCGGCTTGTATCAATATAATTCATACTTATTCCCAGAAGAGGAATGAGATAATTGATGAAGCGTAAAAAATAAGCGGCGTTGAAAAAGCTATCATACGGTTGCTGATAGATGGCCATAAATAGTTGTGCGAATGCTGCCGGGATAATACTTAAAACCATCATCCGTGTAAACAATGATGGAAAACGAATCAGAAAATATGGCAGCAACCAGAATGCCTGTATCAGATAAATAACTAAAATAACCAGCTCAAAAGGATGAGTAATGAAGTCATTCTGATTTACAAGAACGTCTATTTGTTTTGGGAGAAACGTGACCGGTATTACTATTGCCAATACTAATAAAAAGATAATTAGTAAGCCGGAAAGCGCACGTCGTTTTTGTTCAAGGCTGCGAATGTTTTTTTTATCGATAGCAATAAAGTACCAAACGCTTCCTGTTAAGAGCAGTGTATGAACCAAACGGCTAATAAACCATTTGAGATAAATATCGTTAGCCGAATTAAATGAGAAACTTATAAAGTTGTTTTCGAGCAAGAGGAAAAAGGCCTCATAAAGTGCCACACAAATTAAGGCACCGCCTACAATCGGCGTGGAAATATCTTTTTTTACGACAAAATCTACAAACGAAAGTGCGCAAGTAATTACCGCTGCAGCGATACCGAAGATAAGCCAGATATTGTAGAGCAAATATTGTGTAGACCAATGGTCGGAATTAACCTGTAAAGGCTTAGCATAGAGATCGCCTGAATACAACTGCGGTATAACAAAGGCGATAGGAAGAATACAAACGCCAAATACCGTCCAGATAAACTGCGGCGGTAAGTTAAATTTATTCTTGAAATTTTTGTCGAAAAGTAAGCGGCTAATCACGATGATACCTCTTATTCAAGGTTAATAGCTTTCATTTTGTTATACAAGGTTTTCCTGTCAATATTCAAAATTTTAGCTGCTTTTGTTTTATTGAAATTCACTTCTTTTAATACTTTAATAATCGTTTCGTATTCTGCTTCGTGCGCAGCATTTTTCAAATCTCTGCTATTTTCTTTTATTTGAAAGTTTCCAACTGCTGTTTCTATTGCAGATACCTTTGCAAAGGTGGATATTTCTAACGGTAATGCTTTAAGTTGAATAAGATTTGCCTCCGTCAAAAGCGTTGCCCGCCTGATCACATTTTTTAATTCGCGTACGTTTCCAGGCCAATTGTATGTTAAAAGACAGTCAATTACCTCTTGTGAAAAGCCTTCTACATTGCGATTTAACTCTTTATTAGCGATGTCTAAAAAGGTTTTTGCAAAGGTTAGAATATCTCTGTCGCGTTTCCTGAGAGGCGGGAGATGGATACTAAATTCGTTAAAACGGTGATATAAATCTTCCCGGAATCGGCCTTTTAGAATGGCATCATTAAGATTTTCGTTAGTTGCTACTATTATTCTAACATCAAGATCGATCTCTTTTGTACTTCCGATACGTTTCACCTTTCGCTCCTGAACCGTTCTTAGCAACGCCGCCTGAATTTCATATGAAAGATTCCCTACCTCATCCAGAAGTAATGTGCCGCCATTTGCCATTTCAAAGTGGCCGATTTTTGTATATAATGCTCCTGTAAAAGACCCTTTTTCATGACCGAAAAATTCGCTAGCGGCCAATTCTTTGGTTAACGAGCCACAATCCATAGCAACAAACGGTTTATCTCTCCTGTTGCTCTTCATGTGAACCGCTTTTGCTGCCGATTCCTTCCCGGTTCCGCTTTCGCCGGTTAAGATTACGCTATAATTAGTTGGTGCAATAATTTCTATTTGGCGAAGTAATTCTTTTGAAGCACTACTCTCGCCCGGAATAAATTCGTCGGGTAAGTTTTCGGAATTTTTCTCTTTTTTCACCGCAACCTGTATGGCAGGGTTTTGAGGAAGCGTTTTGGAAAGTACTTCTTGAGTTTCGAGAGCCTTATTAATGGTATTTAAAATCTCATCGGGATATAAAGGCTTTGTGATGTAATCATAAGCCCCCATTTTGATCAGCTCAACGGCAAGTTTAATATCCGAATATCCTGTGATGATGATGACGCCTGTAGCCGGGTAAGATGCTTTGATCTTCTTAAGCATTTCCCTGCCGTCGGTATCTTCAAGACGAAAGTCGCAAAGCACCAGATTGTAGTTGTCTTTTGCTAAAAGTTCTAAGGCAAAGCTGCCGCTGGTTGATGTTGCAACTTCAAAACCATTACGAGTAAGGAACTTTGATAATAATAAACCGATGTTTATTTCATCATCAACTATTAAAATTCTTTTCATTAAAGAGCCCCTTTTTTGTTAAATGTAGACTTAATTATTTTCATGGGAAAAAAATTCTACGATTTATCGGTAAGAAGGTTTCTCTTCTTTTATTTATTGAAACTCGGGTGGCCGCTTTTCAAGAAAAGCTGAAGTACCTTCTTTAAAATCTGATGATCCAAAACACTTTGAAAACTCCAGTATCTCGGTTTTAAAACCTTGTTTGTCTGAACTTGAATTGATAGCCCGAATTGCTGCTGACACCGCCATCGGCGAACGGCTTAATATTTTTTGCAATAACATCCTTGCACTACCTAGGAGAAACTCTAGTGGAACTACCCGATTAACCAGACCGATTTCGTATGCAACTGCGGCTTCTATCGAATCTCCAGATAGGATCATTTCAAAGGCTCTTCCGGAGCCAATCAATCCTGGCAAACGTTGCGTTCCGCCATACCCGGGGATTAAACCCAATGAAACTTCCGGGAAACCGAGTTGTGCGTTTTCTGATGCGAAACGGATGTGACAAGCAAGCGCCAATTCCAAACCCCCGCCTAAAGCATAACCATTTATAGCCGCAATAACCGGCTTGCTGCCGTTCTCAATCAGGTTAAATACTTTTGAATGTCCGGTTTCAGCCAGATTGTAGCCCCCAACTTCATCCAAATCTTTCAATTCAGAAATATCAGCACCAGCTGCAAAAGCCTTAATACCAGCGCCAGTTATAATTATTCCGCCAACCTCCGGGTTTTTGAATGCTTGCGCGATAACAAGATTAAGCTCATCAAGCGTTTGTATGTTTAAAGCGTTTAGTTTATTTTCCCGATTAATCGTGATGGTGAGAATTTTACTTTCAAGGGAAGTAAGTAAGTTTTGATACATAGGCTTAGACTATAATCAGGTATCGTAACTAAAAATTTCTATTGGCTATTGCCCATTCCTTAATATAAGCTGCAATTTCTTTCATCGGCGTTCCGGGGGAAAATAATTTCCCGACACCCATATCGTATAAAGTTTGCTGGTCCTTTTCCGGGATGATGCCTCCACCGGTAAGTAACACATCAGTCAGCTCCAGTTCTTTCATTAACTGAATGATTTTGGGAAAAACCGTCATGTGAGCACCCGAAAGAATAGAGACGCCAATGGCATCCACGTCTTCCTGCAAAGCCGCATGAACCACCATTTCCGGTGTTTGGCGTAAACCTGTATAAATCACCTCCATGCCGGAGTCACGTAAAGAAGTGGCGATCACTTTTGCTCCCCTGTCGTGGCCATCAAGACCAACTTTGGCTATCAAAACTCTAACAGGCCTGGTAAACGTTCCCATACTTATAAATGTAAAAGAAGTTTTTTATAATCGCTAAAGATACTTGGGCTGTAGATTTGAATTTTACTACTTTTGTGACCTATTTTTAATATGAGCGAAGAACGATCGTTAAATTTTATTGAGGAGATTATTGAAGAGGATATCAAAGCTGGCAGAAACCAGGGGAAAGTTCTCACCCGTTTCCCTCCTGAGCCTAATGGTTACTTACACATAGGTCATGCTAAAGCTATTTGTTTAAGCTTTGGGCTTGCTCAAAAATATAATGGTCAAACCAATCTTCGGTTTGACGATACTAACCCCGAAACAGAGGATACCGAATACGTAGAAAGCATCAAAGAAGATGTTAAATGGCTTGGTTTTGAATGGCAAAATGAACTATTCGCTTCAAACTACTTTATCCAGCTTTATGATTTCGCGGTAGCTCTTATAAAAAAGGGCCTTGCTTACGTTGACGATAGCACTCCTGAAGAGATTGCTCAACAAAAAGGTACTCCGACCGAGGCCGGTAAAGATTCGCCATACCACACACGAAGCGTAGAGGAGAATTTACGCTTGTTTTCCGAAATGAAGGAAGGCAAATATAAGGATGGCGAAAAGGTATTGCGTGCGAAAATCGATATGGCATCGCCTAACATGCACATGCGCGATCCTTTGATGTATCGCATCCGACATGCTCATCATCATCGCACCGGAGACGATTGGTGTATTTATCCGATGTACGATTTTGCGCATGGGCAATCTGATTCTATAGAAGGAATAACACATTCTCTTTGCACACTGGAATTTGTGAGCCATCGCGAATTATATGATTGGTTTATCCAGCAACTTGGGATTTTCCCTTCGAAGCAATACGAATTTGCACGGTTGAATTTAACTTATACGGTTACCAGCAAGCGAAAATTGCTTCAATTGGTCAACGAAGGCTTTGTACATGGTTGGGACGATCCAAGAATGACGACAATCAGTGGCTTGCGCCGCCGCGGTTTTACTCCGGCATCAATCAGAGATTTCTGTGAGCGAATCGGAGTAGCAAAGCGCGAAAATATTATTGATATAAGTTTGCTCGAATTCTGTGTTCGCGAAGATCTCAACAAAACTGCCTGGAGAAGAATGGCGGTTCTAGATCCAATTAAGTTGGTGATTACAAATTACCAAGGTGAGGGAGAAGTGCTTTACGGTGAAAACAACCAGGAGGTTGAAGGAGGAGAAGGCATACGTGAAATTCCTTTTAGCAGGGAATTATGGATTGAGCGCGACGACTTTATGGAAAACCCTTCGAAGAAATACTTCCGTTTGGGTCCAGGTCTGATGGTTCGCTTAAAGCATGCCTACATTGTTAAATGTGAAGACTTTGTTAAAGATGAAGCAGGTAATGTAACCGAAGTCCATTGTACTTATATTCCTGAATCTAAATCGGGGGAAGACACTTCCGGCATCAATGTAAAAGGAACTATCCATTGGGTAAGTGTACAACATGCTGCGACTGCCGAAGTAAGATTATATGAAAGATTATTCCGCGTGGAAGATCCGGGAAATGAGGAACGCGATTTTAAGGAATATATTAATACCGAAAGTTTATCGATTCTCCCGGAGGCATATATTGAACCAGATTTAGCTAACGCAGAATTAGGAAGAGGATATCAGTTTATAAGAAAAGGCTACTTTACACTAGATAAAGATTCTACTCCCGAAAAACTTGTATTCAACAGAACCGTTACGCTTAAAGATACCTGGGCCAAAGAAGTTAAAAAAGGATAGGTTTCTAATGAAATCTTATGGCAACAATTGCTCCCTTAGCAGAAAGAATGCGGCCGGCTTCGCTGGATGAGTATGTTGGACAGCAACATCTCGTTGGGCAGAATGCAATCCTGCGCAAAGCAATTGAAAGCGGGAATCTTCCGTCCTTAATTTTATGGGGCCCGCCTGGCGTAGGGAAAACTACATTAGCCTATATTATCTCCAAGCAATTAGACCGGCCTTTTTTCAGCTTAAGCGCGATTAACTCTGGTGTTAAAGACATTCGTGAGGTTATTGAAAAAGCTACGCTTCTCAAGGAAACCGAAGAAAATCTTCCTGTTTTATTTATTGATGAGATTCATCGCTTCTCTAAATCGCAGCAAGACTCGCTGCTAGGCGCAGTTGAACGCGGATTAGTAACATTAATTGGTGCAACTACCGAAAACCCATCTTTTGAAGTTATTTCAGCATTGCTTTCGCGATGCCAGGTTTATATACTGAAGCCTTTATCAGAGGAGGATTTGACAAACCTCATAAGCCGCGCCTTAGAAAGCGACGAATACCTGTCAAAAAAGCAAATTAAAATAAAGGAATATGAAGCGCTGTTCCGCCTTTCAGGCGGCGATGCCCGCCGACTTTTGAATGTGCTTGAATTGGTTGTTAATTCTGCTGGCGAACAAAACCCAACTATTACTAATAAGCTGGTGCTTGACAATGTTCAGCAGAACATGGCTTTGTATGATAAGGCCGGTGAAAATCATTACGACATCATCTCAGCATTTATCAAATCTATCCGAGGAAGCGATCCAAACGCAGCTGTTTACTGGCTGGCCAGAATGATTGCCGGAGGTGAAGATCCGCTTTTTATCGCAAGGCGATTACTTATTCTTGCTTCGGAAGATGTAGGCAATGCGAACCCTAATGCATTACTTCTGGCCAACAATTGTTTTCAGGCAGTTAATGCCATTGGATGGCCCGAATCAAGGATTATACTTTCTCAAACCGTTACTTACCTGGCTTCATCGCCAAAGAGCAACGCCAGCTATGAAGCCATAAATGCGGCTCAAGAACTGGTTTCCCGTACCGGAGATTTGCCGGTACCGCTGCATATCCGCAATGCGCCAACTAAATTGATGAAGAACATAGGTTACGGCAAAGAGTACAAATACTCTCATGGGTATGAAGGTAACTTCGAAGAGCAGGAATATTTTCCGGAAGCTTTAAAAGGGACGACACTCTATGAGCCGGGTAACAATGCAGCCGAGCAGAAGTTGAGAGAGCGGTTGAAAAGTTTGTGGCAGAATAAGTACAGATATTAATCCAGCTATCAGTACATCATCAAATTATAAGATTATCTGATGAACGGAATCGATGGTTGATAACATACTCTTCGGTCGTTGAAGCTTCGGATAGTGTTGATTAAAATTAATATGCCATTAAATAAATAAAGTAGAACCACTGCGATTAATATATGCTCTGGCCGTCCGAGCCTTCCAAAGCGCCAATGAAACATCGAACTAATAAATAGGAAGTAAACAATGCAAAGTAGAATAAGCCAAGATATTTGAAAATTAAGCAATTTTTTTGCGGTGTCATTTAAGTGCCTTGTTTGACCTCTTTTCACCGCCCACACTATCAACGGGACAATAATTCCCAAAAGTGGAAAGGCAACAAAACTTAATGCAGATAGATTTAAGAGTGCCAAATAGGGTTTGTCTTCGTTTTCTGTGCAGTCCGTCAATTCATCAGGTACTACATTGAAACCTGCGCTAATCTCCTTAAGGTGTCCCCTCGTGCTCCAGTTTCACTATTCTCAATTCGTTGAATCGTGCGCAAGCTCAATCGGCATAGCTTAGATAGCTCTTCTTGGCTGTATCCATTTTTATTTCGCAACTCTTTTATCTTGATTGCTAATACTGTGTTTTTCATGTTTTAGAATTAACGGTAAATTTAATTAACTCAAGTTGCTAGTTATACAATAATTTTATTGAGCGTAAAAGCGAAGATGAATAATGTAATTTTAAGCAACCATCCCTTAGCAGTAACTGCATGAAGCTTTCGAAGGAATAACCCTTTGATTTCACTAATTGTAGTT
>DASWMZ010000077.1:0-24340 GCA_036399495.1 Pedobacter sp. | reverse complement strand
ATAAAAAAGAGACTATCCTTTTGAGACAGCCTCTTTTTTATTTGTAAATTGCCATAAAAAGGAATAAAGCTCAACTTTAATCCCGGCAAACGGTTATCTAACCGAATACATTATGGCATCAATCAATCCCTCAGTAAAATTTCCCAAAGTAATTATAATAGGTGGCGGCTTCGGAGGCATTCAACTGGCAAAAAACCTGAATGAAAAAGAAGTGCAGATTTTAATGCTCGACAGGCATAATTATCATACTTTCCAACCCCTGCTTTATCAGGTAGCCACTGGCGGACTGGAGGCAGATTCAATAGCGTTTCCCTTGCGAAAGATATTTAAAGGACAACGGAACTTCACTTTCCGCAATGCGGATGTACTGTCGCTCAATCCTGAGAACAATACTATCAACACCACCATTGGCGAATTTGAGTACGATTACCTCGTGCTTGCTACCGGCTCAAATACCAACTTTTTTGGTTCGAAAGAATTGGAACATTATACTATGCCGATGAAGACCATTCCTGAAGCTTTAAACCTCAGGAGCATGCTTTTACAAAACCTGGAGGAAGCCTTAATTGAATCGGATCCTATCAAAAAGGCGGGGCTTCTGAACTTTGTGGTGGTTGGTGCCGGACCAACAGGTGTAGAATTATCGGGAGCACTATCTGAGTTGAAACGTCATGTATTAAAGAAGGACTATCCCGAGCTAGACATCACGAAAGTTAATATCTACCTAATCGAAGGATCGGATGTAGTGCTGGGTCCAATGTCTCCACAAGCTCAGCGAAGTTCTAAGGAGTTCTTAATCGAAATGGGTGTAGAGGTGCTTACCGGCGTGACGGTGGTATCTTATGATGGAGAAGTGATTAAGCTATCAAATGATGTAACTATTATTTCAAAGAACGTGCTCTGGTCTGCAGGGGTTAAAGGAGATTTTCCTGAGGGAATTCCGACTGAGAATATTGTTAGAGGCGGCCGCATAAAAGTCGATCGTTATAACCGGGTTGAAAGCTTCCAGAATATTTTTGCCATTGGCGATGTGGCGGCAATGATTACGGAAGACACTCCGAATGGTCATCCGGGCGTTGCTCCGGTTGCTATGCAACAGGGAAAACTGCTCGCCAAAAACCTGATTAAGATCATCAACAAAGAAGAGCCTGAACCATTTAAATATTTCGATAAAGGATCGATGGCTACTGTTGGAAGGAACCGGGCGGTTGTTGATATTGGAAAGATTCGATTTCAAGGGGTGTTTGCCTGGTTTGTTTGGATGTTTGTGCATTTAATGAGCCTTGTGGGATTTCGGAATAAACTCGTGGTTTTTGTGAACTGGATCTGGAGTTATTTTAGCTACGACAGGGGCACACGTTTAATTATCCGCCCTTTTAACCGGGAATTGATGCGGGAAGAAACATTGCATAAATAATGGCATCACCATCGGATATAAAGTTAATTGAATGCCCGCGCGATGCCATGCAAGGCATTATTAACTTTATCCCAACCCAAGATAAGATAGAGTATCTAAACCTCCTCCTACAGGTTGGTTTTGATTCGCTTGATTTCGGAAGTTTCGTATCGCCACAAGTTATTCCTCAAATGGCCGATACTGTGGAAGTGTTGGAAGGGTTGAATCTATCGGGCACCGAGACCAAACTCCTTGCGATTGTAGCTAATCTACGGGGAATAACCCAGGCAGCGCAATATGAAGCTATTTCTTATTTAGGATTTCCATTTTCCATATCAGAAACTTTTCAGAAACGAAACACGAACACCGACATTAACACTACACTGGTAACTGTTGATAAACTTTTAAATGCCTGCGCGAAATCAGGCAAAACGGCCGTAGTTTATTTATCTATGGCTTTTGGTAACCCTTACGGGGATGAATGGAATGAGGAAATTGTTGAATATTGGGCTTCTGTATTATCAGAAAAAGGAGTTTCAATCCTTGCCTTGTCTGACACAGTTGGTACCGCTACCTCAGAACAGGTTGGTTCTCTATATAAAGTACTCAGCAAGCGTTTCCCTGCTGTAGAGTTTGGCCTGCATCTTCATAGTACACCGGATTCTTGGGAAAAGAAAGTTGAGGCGGGATTTATGAATGGTTGTCGACGTTTCGATTCGGCAATTAAAGGCTTGGGGGGCTGCCCTATGGCTTCTGATGAACTTACCGGTAATATCGCGACTGAAAATGTAATTAATTATTTAAGTAATCATGGCGAAATTTTGAGGGTGAATATGGAAAACTTTCACTCTGCCCTCAATTTCTCTTCGGTAATATTTCACTAGTATTAAGACTAGTATCTTCCAGCGATATTTATAGTCTGGAGATTATAAATACTGAAATTTAAAATTTCGTTTCTGTTAATTTACTTTTGCAAATGCCTCAAAAACTTTTATATTTACGGCTTGTATTAACCAATTGCAAAAAAGCCTTTCTATATTTTTGTTATCAGTATTTCTGTTTAATATCATAGGATATAAGGCCGTTTATTTCTTTGAGCTTAAACAAGCTGACGCTCGAATTGAGGCCAAAATTTTAAAGTCAGATTTCTCTTCCAATCGATTAATTACCTTAAGAGTTCCCTTAACCTTACCTTATTTAACAAATTCTAATTTCGAGTCTATTGAGGGGGAGATAACGGTAAAAGGAACCACTTATAAATATATAAAAAGAAAGATTGAAAATAACACGCTGGTATTTGTCTGTATTGATCACTATGAAAAATCCAGGATACAAAAAAACAGCGATGACTATTTCAAGAAAGTAAATGATCTCCCTGCCGGAATGAATAAAAAGCCGGTTTTAAAACAGGATAAAAACGATTTTTTTGAATACGCAACTTCATACAAATTTTGCGATTTTCAACTCATTAATCTGCAAGCTAGTGTGTTGAAGTTGTCTGAATTACCCACTGGATTCTATGAACTTAATCCACCTCCCCCCGAATGTTAATTTTTTAATTCTTTAATTACGTTATGCCTGCTATAAACTATCTATATAAGTTGAATAGTTTCTAGCTTACGGTTCATATTTGACCTTGTGAGAGTAACTGCTTGTTGCTTTTTTATTTTACATGAATCAGTGTAAACCTACAAAGCACTACCTGCTCTCTGGCATAACTCACTTAACCTATTTATTAATTACTTCAAAAAACTAAATGAAAAAAATATACCTGATAGCACTTGGGTTAATAAGTGCTATGTCAATACATACCAATGTTAACGCACAGGGCTGTGTGGCTGTACGCCAGATGGGCGGCCTTAATCCCTTGTCATCAAACGGATATACTCTTATGAAAGGCGAGTTCCAAGCCGGAGCAAATTATCGTTACTTCCACTCATGGCGCCATTTCATTGGAACTGAAGAACAAAAATTTCGTCAAAACACACAAGGCGGCCTTGATGCAAATGGCGTAGAAAGGGGGAATGCAGTTAATATTTACTCGCACGCTCTTGATTTAAATTTATCTTATGGTTTAAACAACCGCCTCCAGTTAAATGCTACTATACCGTATGTACATAATGAACGCTCGCAAGTTTTAGCAACAAAAACTGGTGGAAAAATTATTCTAGGCGGTGAAGAGAGAACTCAAACTTTGGAAGGTATACGATATAGTGTGTACGCACAAGGCTTGGCTGATATACGGTTAAGTGGCAATTACTGGGTATTTGATCCGGAGAAGTCTGACAACGGCAACTTGATGATTGGATTAGGCGTAAAATTGAATACAGGAAGCCATACTAAAAGAGACGATGGACTCGCTCTAGATAAAGATAAAAGAGTGATTTCAACAAACGTGGTAATGGATCAGGCAATACAACCGGGCGATGGTGGAATTGGTTTTTCTGTAGAAGCACAGGGTTTCAGAAAATTAGCGAAAAACTTTTTTGGCTTTGCAAATGGTTATTATCTTTTTAGTCCACGCACCAGGAACGGAAGTTTTAAAAGTGCTCCGTCAGCCGGATTGGAAGGATATAATGTTTATGCATCACCAGATCAATATTTCGCCAGAGCAGGTATGATGAGTTCAGTTGGAAGATATAAAAACACCACATTGTCTCTAGCAGGACGAGCAGAAGGTATACCAGCATATGATGCGTTAGGAGGCCAGATCGCATATCGCCGTCCGGGTTATGTTATTGCGGTTGAACCTGGAATATCTTTTAGAAAAGGGATCCATAGCTTTAGCTTATTCGTACCGTTTAACGTTGTAAGAAACCGTATCCAAAGTGCAGCGGACATCGCTAATCAGGATCTCCAAAATTCCAAAATCACCGACCCAGAAAAAAAGGTTCACGTTCAGGGTGATGCTGCCTTTGCTGATTATTCTCTTAATATCGGGTACAGTGTCCGTTTAGGGAATATCTTTAATAAGAAGGCGCATGAATCTCATGAATAGGTTCTTGTGAACTAAATAACGAGGCTGTGTATTTCAGCCTCGTTATTTAGTTTTTTTTACCATTCTGTAATGCCTGATTCCCACCTCATCAAACTCGGGTCCCTCTTTTTCAAAGCCACACTTTTCGTATAAGGAACAAGCTTGAATCTGCGAATGCAGGTAAATGTATTCGGCTTCCGCCGGGAGATCAGCACAAACAGCCTTTACCAATTCCAGCCCTACTCCCTTTCCTCTAAACTCCTTCAACACAGCAAACCGCTGCAATTTATAACCTTCTCCGGTTTTGCGCCACCTGGCTGTACCGGCAGCAACACCATCTATAGTTGCTAAAAAATGGATCGATTCCTCTTCATGCTCCCATTCAAATTCAGGCGGACATTGCTGTTCTTCAACAAAAACTTTGGAACGGATATGATAAACGTGTTTTAAATCTTCTTCTTCAATCGCTTTTTTTACCTGTATCATTTAATCTCAATCGGTTAGTCAAACAACGCTAATATTTTCTTCCCTGGTTTACAAATGATTTATATACAAAAAACGCCGGGTCGAAAGACCCGGCGTTTTTTGTATGATTTTATTTCTTTTATAGCTTTTCATTCGCATCAATACAATTCAAATCCTCAAACGCCTGTGTTAAACGTTTAACAAAGTTCTCTTCGCCTTTACGTAACCAAACCCGTGGATCATAAAACTTTTTGTTCGGAGAATCCGCCCCTTCCGGATTACCAATCTGTTCTTGCAAATATGCTTCCTTAGATTGGTAGAAATCTTTAATTCCTTCCCAGAAAGCCCACTGCATATCGGTATCAATATTCATTTTGATGGCACCATAAGAAATCGCTTCTCTGATTTCCTCTTTACTTGAACCAGAACCGCCGTGAAAAACGAAGTTGATTGGCTTTTCTTCGGTGATATTAAATTCGCTGCGGATATGATCTTGTGAGTTTTTAAGAATTACCGGTTGAAGTTTTACGTTACCTGGCTTATAAACACCATGAACATTTCCAAAAGCGGCAGCTATTGTAAATCTTGGACTAACCTCACTTAACTCTTTATAAGCGTAGGCAACCTCAGAAGGCTGGGTATACAATTTAGCGCTATCGATATCAGAGTTATCTACACCATCTTCTTCGCCGCCTGTAACTCCTAATTCAATCTCAAGAGTCATACCCAACTTTTTCATCCGCTCAAAATAAGTTTTGGAGATTTCTAAGTTTTCCTCGATCGATTCTTCAGAAAGATCGAGCATGTGAGAAGAAAACAAAGGCTTACCGGTTGCCTGATGGAATCGTTCGCCATGAGCTAATAGACCGTCTATCCATGGTAGCAACTTCTTAGCTGCGTGGTCTGTGTGTAAGATAACCGCTACACCATAATGTTCTGCTAATAAATGAACATGTTTAGCAGCAGATACAGCACCCAAAATACAAGCTTCTAACTTCTCATTGTTAAGTGACTTACCCGCATAAAACTGCGCACCACCATTTGAAAGTTGAATTATAACTGGAGAATTAACAGCTTTTGCTGTTTCCATTACTGCATTTATCGAGTTTGTATTGATAACATTAACGGCAGGTAATGCAAACTGATGCTTTTTGGCCTGTTCGAATAATTGCTGAACAGCATCGCCATATAAAACGCCTTTGTAATTTTTAAGATTCATATTTTATATAATAATAACAGAGGCCGAAATTAAGAAAAATATTTAAGCAGGTGATGTTCTGATAATTATTCTATTAAGATTGACAAATACGAGGGGTTATCTTAAAAATTCGTTTATTTGTACCGCTTATTCCCGTAAACTATATGGCTTGGTTCAAAAGAGAGAAAAAAGGAATTATCACTTCTACCGAAGAAAAAAAAGAAACTCCTGACGGAATATGGAACAAATGCCCCGAGTGTAAAAAGCCATTGCATTATGCCGAGCAAGTTGAGAATAAATACGTTTGTCATTATTGCAATTACCACCTTCGCATAGGTTCTAAAGAATATTTTTCTGTTCTTTTCGATGAGCAGGAATTTACCGAACTCCATCCTAACCTCCGCTCCGGCGATCCGCTTAACTTTAACGATAATAAAAAATACACCGAACGAATTGAGGAAAGCAATAAAAAAACCGGGCTTATTGATGCTATTCGTTCTGCGCATGGTAAAATCGACGGCCAGGATTTAGTGATTGCCTGCATGGATTTCAATTTTATTGGCGGTTCGATGGGTTCTGTGGTTGGAGAAAAAATAGCGCGATCAATCGACTATTGCATCGAACATAAAATTCCCTTTTTAATGATCTCAAAATCTGGCGGAGCCAGAATGATGGAAGCTGCATTTTCTTTGATGCAAATGGCAAAAACATCAGCAAAACTTGCATTATTAAGCAAAGCGAAGATCCCTTATATCTCATTACTAACCGATCCAACTACTGGTGGAGTTACAGCATCTTATGCCATGCTTGGAGATGTGAATATTGCTGAGCCAGGAGCCTTAATCGGTTTCGCTGGTCCGCGGGTTATTAAAGAAACCATCAAGAAAGACTTACCGAAGGGCTTCCAAACCTCTGAGTTTGTTTTGGAACACGGCTTCCTCGACTTTATCGTCGACCGCCGACAAATGAAAGACCGTCTTTCGGCATTTCTGCGGATGATGAATCACTAAAACTTATATCAATTAACATCGTAATATGGCTTTAGAACAAACATGGCGGTGGTATGGTCCAAACGATCCCGTTTCCCTTTCCGATATAAAGCAAGCTGGCGCAACGGGTGTAGTAACAGCACTACATCATGTACCTAACGGTCAAGTATGGACAAAAGAAGAAATTCTAAAACGAAAAAACGAGATTGAAGAAGCAGGCTTAACATGGTCTGTTGTGGAAAGTGTTCCTGTTCATGAAGATATTAAAAAACGTACGGGCAATTATCAGGAATACATCAATAACTACAAGCAATCGCTACTTAACCTCGGTTCTTTTGGTATTGATATTGTTTGTTACAACTTTATGCCGGTTCTTGACTGGACAAGAACCGATCTCGATTATTTAATGCCTGATGGTTCTACAGCACTGCGCTTTGAAGCTGCGGCATTTGCAGCATTTGAATTATTTATCCTAAAAAGGCCGGGTGCCGAAAAGTTGTTCAACCCTGAGCAAAAAGAACGAGCACAAAAATATTTCGAGAATTTATCGGAGGAGAAAAAATCGCTTCTTGTAAAAAACATTATTGCCGGCTTGCCTGGGTCGGAAGAAGGTTATACCCTTGAAGAATTTCTTAAAGTACTTGAAACATACAATAGCGTTGGACCAAAAGAGTTAAAGGCTAATTTATTTCAATTTTTAAATGAAATTGTTCCGGCAGCCGAAGAAGCTGGTGTGTTAATGTGCATCCATCCGGATGATCCTCCATTTCCTATTTTAGGATTGCCAAGGGTTGTAAGTACTGAAAAAGATATTGAAGAACTATATTCAGCTGTCCCATCCCAAAATAGTGGCCTAACTTTTTGCACCGGTTCTTTTGGAGTAAGGGCTGATAATGATTTACCTGGAATGGTTGAACGTTTAGGCGACCGAATCCATTTTATCCATTTACGTAGCACCAAAAGAGACGCCGACGGCAATTTCCACGAAGCCGATCATTTAAATGGCGATGTTGATATGTACGCTGTAATGAAAGCATTACTTGCGGAACAGAAAAAAAGAAAAGAAACTGGCCGTGAAGATTTGAGAATGCCTTTCAGACCAGATCACGGGCATAAAATGCTTGATGATTTGAATAAAAAAACCAATCCTGGATATTCTGCCATTGGTCGGTTAAGAGGATTGGCTGAGTTGAGGGGGCTTGAGTTGGGAATTCTCAGAAGTGAGAAGTTTCTTTAATTGGCTAAGGGTTAACAAGATACTTCAACGGTACTGTAGGTGTCATTTTTAAATCTTACTCGAAATGAATCAGCCTGAAAAAGAAACACGGCCCGCTGCCTTAAAGTTCATTTTTATTACGCTCCTTGTTGATGTAATTGGTTTAGCTATCATAATACCTGTTCTGCCGAAGCTAATCGAAAAGCTTATTCAGGGGAATATCAGCGAAGCATCAAAAATTTCTGGCTTGCTGCTGGTTGCTTATGCGGTTATGCAGTTTTTGTTCTCGCCATTAATTGGAAACCTAAGCGATAAATATGGCCGCAGACCGGTGCTTCTACTGTCGCTATTGGGCTTTGGGATTGATTATATCTTTATGGCCTTTGCCCCAACTATTATCTGGCTTTTTGTAGGGAGAATTATAGCCGGTATTACCGGAGCAAGTTTCACTACCGCTTCGGCATATATTGCTGATGTGAGCACCCCAGAAAAGCGGTCGCAGAATTTCGGAATGATTGGAGTCGCTTTCGGACTTGGTTTTATTATTGGGCCGGTTATTGGTGGTGTTCTGGGGAAAATAGATACGCACTACCCGTTTTATGCGGCTGCAGCTCTTGCATTAATTAATGCAGCATACGGTTTTTTTATTTTGCCTGAATCTTTATCAAAAGAAAATCGTCGTCCCTTAGATTTAAAGCGATGTAATCCAATTGGAAGCTTAATACAGCTTAAGAAATACCCTAATGTTATCGGTCTGGCGGTTTGCTTGTTCGTAGTATATTTTGCGGGTCATGCAGTACAATCAGTCTGGACTTTTTATACCATGCAAAAATTTCAGTGGGATGAAGATCTGGTTGGTTACTCTCTAGGATTTATTGGTCTTTGCATTGCCGCTGTACAGGGAGGATTGATACGCGTTGTTATACCAAAGTTGGGCGAACATCGAAGTATTTCTATTGGCTTATTTCTTTATGCAGTAGGTATGCTATTGTTTGGCCTTGCAAACCAGGGCTGGATGATGTTTGCCTTTATGGTGCCATATGCACTAGGCGGTATTGCCGGACCTGCTTTACAAGGAGTAATGACCAATGAAGTACCGGCCAATGAACAGGGCGAACTCCAGGGCGCATTAACGAGTTTGATGAGTTTAAGCTCTATTTTTGGTCCCTGGTTTATGACTTATATATTTTATTACTTTACCAATCCTTCAGCTCCCGTGTATTTACCAGGTGCACCTTACTATATCGCTTCTATTTTAATGCTGATTAGTGTACTTCTCGCAATAAGTAACTTCCGAAAAACAAAGAGCTAACAATGAAAAATCGAACAATAAAAAACGCTGCTTTTCAAATTAAGGCAGCCGCTGATATTACTGAGAATTCGTTTTATACGGTAGCAGCCAACTTGCTCGTACTTCTGTAAACGTGAACGTTATAAATATGTCTGCGCGCAAATCTTCCTGGCGAATCGGCATTGACGTCTTTTTCATTACTCTTAATCTACACTTTAAAAGGGAGCAATTAAAGCCGTTATCCTTTTAATAATTGGCAAGATTACAATTCTGGCGAATAATTATGATCTCAATTCGATCCAAACGGGCGCATGATCGCTGGTTTTTTCCCATCCACGCACCTCACGGTCAACACCGCCAGCGGCAAGCCGATCTTTTAGCTGTGGACTTAATAAAAAATGATCAATCCGCAAACCCGCATTACGGCCATAAGCATTCCTGAAATAATCAAAAAAAGTGTATATCGTTTCATTTGGGTAAAGTGTGCGTATCGCGTCCGTCCAGCCCTGATCTACGAGTTCTTTAAAGGCAGCTCTTACTTCGGGGCGGAATAATGCATCTTCAACCCAACGCTCGGGTTTGTAAACGTCAAGCTCCGTCGGCATTACGTTATAATCGCCCACCATCACTACAGGTTCATTGAGTGCTAACAGCTCAAGGGCGTGTTGTTGCAGGCGCTTAAACCAGCCCATTTTATAATCGAATTTAGGCCCGGGAGCGGGATTTCCGTTTGGCAAATACAAGCAAGCTACGCGAATATCATCTGCTATAGCTTCGATGTATCGGCTTTGAACATCTTCTTCATCTCCGGGAAGGGTTTTATTAAGCTCTTTTATCTTGCCACTTCGTGATAGAATCGCAACGCCGTTCCAGCTTTTTTGGCCGTGCCAGATAGCTGTATAACCTGCTTGCTGGATCGCTTCCAAAGGAAATTTTTCTTGCGGAGCCTTAAGTTCTTGCAGGCAAACAATATCGGGCGTGGTTTCTTTTAGCCAACGAAGCAAAACCGGCAGACGGCCGTTGATGCCGTTTACGTTATAAGTGGCAATTTTCATCAGGATATATTTTTTTTAAAGGCTATGAAGCTATTATGAGCATATTCATCTCGATTTTTGAGTGGTTTGCTCATGATGGTTCATTTAAAATTTTCTTAAATGAACAAGATACTATTTAAGAAGTACTATTTCGTAATTATCCTTATTGCCTCTTCCTCAGCCTCCCTTTCAACTCACTAACCGGCATAGTTATCATACGGCCTATGGGCTTGTTATCCCGATAGGTTATCACCTTTAAAAAAACAGCATCCTTAGGCACTACAAGAGGCGTTGAGTACTTGGGATAAAACTGATCTGGAAAGGAGTTATCGAGCGAGTAATGGATACTTAAACCTGGAATTTCAGTACTCAGCTCTACCATTAATGCATTGGTGGTTCCGGTGGCTAGAAATATTGGATCGTACATACTCGGAGCATATTTAACTTCGGCAATGTCGAATCGTTTAAAATGATCCTCAACCTTGCTATAGAAGTTATTCCAATTCTTTTTGTGTAATGGCGACCATACAGATTCTGCAATGGCGAGGCCTCGTGGCCAGGTCATATATTCTGCATGGCGCATATTGTAAACATTTTCTGTCCATAGGTTTGCCTGCCCGCCTTTTATAAAATCAGCATTAGGGATGCCGGCTGCAGGGTCGAACTGGTACGATTTACTTAAGCGCAATGTGGCATAAACCTTCGGCTCGATAGCTATATCGCCCTGCATGTAATCGATATAGGTGTAAGTTACGGGACTCATCACTACTTCATGCCCCATCTTTCCGGCTTGTAAACCTTGCTCCACTCCACGCCAGCTCATTACTGCTGTAGACTGCGAAGGGGTGCCTTCAATAATTTCATCCCAACCGATCGGTTTTTTACCTTTAGACTGAATAATTTTTTCAACCCGTCTGGTGAAATAGCCCTGCACCTGCTCCATTGTTTTTAATCCTTCTCGCTGCATCAAATCCTTAATCGCAGGAGTCTTTTCCCAAAAGTTATGCGGCGCTTCATCACCACCCATATGGATGTATTCAAACGGAAATAATTCAGCTACTTCTGAAATGACTTTATCTAAAAACTCATACACTTTTTCGTTTGCAGGGCAAAGCGTATTATCTACCAAAGCAATTGGTGGTGCTCCGCGCGACCAGTCCATAATCTGCTCACCAGATCGAACGGAGTATTTTTCAGCACCAGGTGTGCAAGAAAGTTCGGGATAGGAAACCACCGCTGCAAGGCTGTGACCGGGTATATCAATTTCCGGAAGTATATTTACGAACCGCTCGGAAGCATAGTTGATCAACTCTTTGATATCTTCTTGAGTATAAAAACCTCCGTAATCGCGTGGCTCGGTTGGCGTTGGCGGAGAAAACGCACCAAATTGCCCGGTTTTGTTGACACGCCACGCTCCTACTTCAGTAAGTCTAGGCAAACTTTTTATCTGAATTCTCCAGCCCTCATCATCTGTTAAATGCAGGTGAAGCAGATTATATTTATACTTAACC
Organism: Pedobacter sp.; assembly: GCA_036399495.1. Lineage (GTDB taxonomy): Bacteria > Bacteroidota > Bacteroidia > Sphingobacteriales > Sphingobacteriaceae > Paradesertivirga. The sequence goes on along the minus strand of DASWMZ010000077.1, from coordinate 12,263 downwards.
ATGTTATCGATGTATTTCTTTACATCCTCTTTTGTAAAGAAATGTCGTGATACGTCGAACATTAATCCTCTCCAGGCAAACCGGGGAAAATCGGCAATTTGAACACAAGGAACACGCCACTTGCCTTTAAGTGATTTTGCACTTTCTATTTCTTTAGGAAATAATTGCAGGAGCGTCTGTACAGCATAGAACAATCCAGCTGGCTGATTCGCTTTTATAATAATTTGCTTCTGATTTACTATTAAACGGTATCCCTCTTTTCCTAATGCTGCTTCAGCTTCAGAATTTAGTTGCAACCTAATAGCCGCCTGATCATCTTTGTGACTTATGTTAACCTTGCTGCCGGTAGCAGTTGCTATTCTTTTTTTCAGGAGGTTAGCAGTATTGATTATCTCGGGCGAAGAGGCTGACTTTATTGTAATCTCTTCAGGCAGCAGAAAAAAACCTTCAGACCTTACCATTTCTACGGGTTCGGGAATAATTGAAATCTTATTCTCGGGCTCCTGAGAAAACACGGTTAAAGAAAGAAAGCACAAGAGAAGAGAAAAATATAAAGGTTTAAAATTCATAGCAATTCGTAATAATCAAAATAGCAGCTTGCCTTTATAACTCTTGACCGTAATATTTATTACTTTTTTTCGCTTTACAGCGTATGTAGCCATATTTGAAGGTGTAGCTGATATTAATTTTTGGTGCAAACCTAAAATAAAATGTTGTAAATCAGGATACGCCATGATGCGCAATTTAATACGCATCATCATTTTTACAAATTAATACTCTGGCATCAAATAAATTGATGGGGAAAGACCTCTAAACAATGTAAATTATTTCATTTAATGAAGCAGATCTGTTTTCTTATTTCTACTCTTTTGGTTGGCCTCCACGCCATGGCCCAGGTTAGCGTTAGCAACCTGCTTTGTGGAAATAAAGTTAACCCTATAGTATCGCAGTAATGCAACCCCGCTTAAGCTGGCAATTAACTTCCGGCAATTCTTAGTTGCAATCTTAAAATACTTAAGGATTGCTAAAGCGACTTAACCGAAAGAAGCTTAATTATGCCTGCATTTTGATAAACAGGCTTTTTAAAAACTTTCGCATTGTGAGTTGATCGTAACTCCAGGTATATATAAATCTCTTTTTACCATCAGCTTCAAACCCGTTGGTTAGTACCCTCTTTCGAGACAGGAAAGCGGAGCGTAAACTTGCTGTTAAGGAGAGCATGTTTTTTTCGCAATACCAAAAAGCATCCTACCATAAAAATTCTATATTAAACATTTTATTTTCTTTGTAACTAAATAGGCAGCAAATAGTAAACCCCAAAGATTATTTAGTAGAATCGCTTGACTTTTAAAAGTATAAATACTTATTTTTAATAAACTAACACCTGTTTTTAATAATACACCTTTCTATCGTAACTCCGTCATCTACAACCCGCTTACTTTATGATTGACAATAAATATGCATTCTGGATTCGCCTAACCGCAATTTTAAGCATCGCGGTAGCGATTTTAGTTGCTTTAGGCTGGTTTTTGAATATAGAAGTCCTCAAAACATTTGGAGGGCCTAGTACCATGAAATTTAACGCGGCCCTTGGTTTTTTGTTGATAGGAGGTTCCGTTTGGTACTACACTTCGGAAACTAAAAACAGCCGCACTATTGCAAGAACGCTCGCTATTGCTACCTTAATTTTAGCTGGAATAACTCTTAGCCAGTATGTTATTGGTTTTGATGCTTTCATTGATGAGCTATTCGTAAAGGATACTGCTTCTTATAATACCAGGGGTATTTCTCATGGCAGAATGGCCCCTACTACAGCGTTCTGTTTAGTACTTTTATCTGCTGCACTTTTACTTTTAAAATCAAAAACACCTATAATCAAAGTGTTTACTCAATACGTGCTGCACATAGTTACTCTAATCTCCTTTTTAGCCCTTACGGGATATTTATTCGATGTTCCTGCGTTTTACAGATTATCTTTCCTGGCATTTATGGCGGTAAATTCTGCCATCACATTTTTCCTGTTATCAATTTCTATCACCTTATTTAATTCCCATTTAGGACTAACCGGTGTATTCACAGGAACCGGCATGGGGAATATCATGGCCAAACGCCTGATTCCTATAACATCATTGATAATTTTTGTATTAAGTTATTCCCGCCTGGAATTGCATCGGTTAAACCTGATAAATGTTGAGTTTGGTATTGTTCTTTTCGGGCTATCATTTTTGATTGTGAGCATCTTAACCATTTCAAACACAGTAGGCCACCTTAATAAAATTGATTCCAAACGTTCTGAAGCAGAAAGATCTTTAAGAGTATTAAACCGAACACTTGAACAAAAGGTAGAAGAACGTACTAAAGATCTCAAGGAAAGCGAAGAGAAGTTTTACAGAATTTTTAAAATGAGCCCTGTAGGCTTAATGATGTCTGATTTAAAAACAGGAAAATTCTTAGAAGTAAACCAAAGCTTTGTAGACTTAACAGGTTATACCAAAGAACAAGCCAAGGGAAAAACTGTTGTAGAACTCGGGCTGATTGATCCGGATGAACGGCAAAGAACAGCATCACTATTAAATGAGCAAGGCTATTTGAAAAATTTCGAGACTCACTTTTTGCGAAAAACCGGTGAGCTGAGAAATTCCTTAATGTCGGTCGAGATAATTGATAACGGTTTGGAAAAAGCGGCTGTAGTTGTTATGTCGGATATTACTGAATCAAAAGAAATCGAACGCGAACTTAGAGAAGCTAAACAGCTTGCAGAAGAATCATCGATAGCGAAGGAGCGTTTTATGGCAAATATGAGTCATGAAATCAGAACCCCGATGAATGCAATTATCGGTTTCACCAACCTGATTGATAAAACATCGCTTAATGAAGAACAAGGTCAATACCTCGAATTTATAAAAACAAGCGGTGAAAATTTGCTGGTTCTAATTAATGATATTCTTGATTACTCTAAGATCGAGGCAGGAATGATGCAAATCGAAACCGTTCCTTTTAAACCGGTTGAGCTTTTGCATTCGCTTGAAATTATGTTCTCCGAAAAGGCCAGGGAAAAGAAACTTCAGTTTCTTACAAAAACCGACAAAAATTTACCCAGTATTGTACTGGGCGACCCAACAAGGTTAACACAAATTTTTATCAACCTGATTGGAAATGCTCTAAAATTTACTAAGGAAGGTAGTGTTGAAGTCCACATTGATTTAATTGCTATTGAAGAAAATACTGCGCGGATTAGTTTTTCTGTAAAAGACACTGGCATTGGTATTCCGGCCGATAAGCAAAAAGAAGTATTTGAACGCTTTATGCAGGCCAGCAGCGAAACTACCAGAAATTACGGCGGTACAGGTTTAGGTTTATCAATCGTAAAACGGTTGGTCGATTTGCAAAAAGGGGAAATTTCAATTGAAAGTGTGTACGGCGAAGGAACGACCTTCAAAGTAGTATTACCGTATCTTATCAGTGAAGATAAGCCTGTAGATAGTTCAACTCAAAATATAGCGGTAGTAGAAATTAAGAAATTTGCGAATGAGTTGAAAGTACTTCTGGCGGAAGACAATGTGATGAACCAGATACTTGCCAAAAAAGTGCTTACACGATTTGGATGCGATGTTGACATTGCCGAAAACGGAGGTATAGCTTTAGAAATGGCAAGAAATAAAAAATACGACCTGGTACTGATGGATATTCAAATGCCTATTATGGATGGCTACACCGCTGCAAAAAAAATTCGTGAAGATCTTAAGCTTGACATTCCGATCATCGCTATGACCGCTCACATAATGGCCGGCGAGCGGGAAAAATGCATTGGCTTTGGAATGACCGATTACATTTCAAAACCCTTTAAGGTCGAAGCTTTGTATAGTTTAATTAGGCAATACACTCAGAGTTAGTTACATTCTTTCGTCATCTCCATCACTAACTCCCGCTTATTCTCAGGTACTTCGTTGCCGTTATTTAACCTTTTTTAAAGCCTCTTTTACAATGTTAAATACAGCTTCAGGCTTTGATAGCATCGGAACATGACTTGCATTTACTTCCATAGTATAAGCATTAGCCCTTTTTGCCAGCATTCTTTGTAATTCCGGATTCAGAGCCTTGTCAGTGCTTGTTACTAAATAGTATGACGGCTTCGCTTTCCAGGCTTGATTTTTTGCAACTTCTGCAAAAATATTTTCTGACGCGGGAGGTTGTGTAGAAAAAATAAGTTTTTGGTCTTTTACTGATAAATCATCGGCAAAAGCCAGTTTATATCCTTGTTCTGATAAAGTCAGAAATCCATCAGTGTTTTGTATGTAACTGCCAACTTTTGTACCGGCAAACTTTGAGCTTAGTGAAGCTACAGATTCGCCCTTTTCAGGCATCAAGGCCGTGATGTAAACCAAGGCCTTGACTTTGTCGGACAACCCTGCCTCAGTAATTACCATCCCTCCCCAAGAATGGCCTACCAATACTACATCACCTTTAGCTCTTGCTATGGCTTTATTGGTAGCAGCCACGTCTGATTCTAATGAAATAGTGGGGTTTTGAACAGATATAACCGGATAACCCTGGGCTTGCAATAAGGTAGTAACTTTATTCCAGGCAGAGCCATCAGTCCATAAACCGTGAACAAAAATCACAGTCGGTTTAATTTTTAAGGCAGTGCTGCTATTTTGAGAAAAACCAGGCAGCGAAAAAGCACATACAAAAATTATAGATAGAAGGTGAGATTTTGAGTTTTGTAATTTCATTTATATAATAATTAAAAGATTTGCCCCGACGAAAACTTTACTAGTGATGTATCTTTTTTGCGCTAAAAACAACTAATACTCAATATAATCAAAGGTAAAAACATAACTTGACTATGCAATTAATTAACTGGGCATGGATAACTTTGCTGTCGAAACGGTTAAAGCCATAAAACTACAAAGGTCATAACTCCTATTAATAATACTTCTTAACTATTCCAGCAGTCTTTGTGGTTATGCAAAATGTCAGGTTAGGCACACTAACGTTAAAAAAGTTCCTTTCTCTACGTCAACCCATTTGTCGCCTACGACTATTGATGCAATACCTTCAATGCCATAAAACACTTCCTCATTGTCTTCGTGTTGATGTGAACCAGGTCCGTCCGAGTTTGGTTCAAGCCACCACTCTGAAATGCTTTATTGGTTTTCGGTTTCATTTTCGTCTGCCTTGAAAACAGCAGTCATCGTCCCACAGTTGTAAACTCTTCCTTCTCCTGTTTTAAGAAAAAGGGTATCAGATTCTTTATACTTATGTTCCAAAATTTCAATTACTACTCTAGATTTTGGTGGGGTATCACTATACAATAACCGCTAATGGTTTTGCGGCTTTGCGTTCGGGCGGGCTTTTTAGCACTGACCTTGATACGACTAACCGTACTTCAAACATAGCGAAAAACTGTAACGAAGCACGTCACCCCGCCTGAAGCAAAACCGCTGTTAGCTGCCGGGCTCTCTAAACTAAGACAGGTAAGCATTGTTGATGTTTACCTGTCTTGCATGGGTTGAGAATTGCTCTTTACTTCTTAACCGTCAGAAGTTGGCTAATGCCGAAATTGGTGTAAAGTCCTGTCATTATTTGTTCTAAATGTTCATTATATTTCTGAACATGGTCACCCATCCCTATAAAATCAACAGTTGTCCTGAAGGGTTTTTCCCCATATGGTGTCTCTATCAATTCGGCAAAAGCGTCGGCTACCCTCTGTGGGTCTTGTTGTGGATTACTCTTTAAAACATTTTCAAAATTGCCAAACATTTGTTCAGGAAACTTTGCAAAGTCACCATAAGAACTTGCCTGACTGTCATCACTTGGTTTTAAAAGGTTCTCCATAAAAGCAGTTGGATAACCTCCCGGCTCAATAATGCAATTTTCAATGCCGAATGTAGAAAGCTCTACACGGTAGTTTTCTGCCATAGCTTCTAAGGCAGACTTTGAAGCCTGGTATGGTCCATAGAAAGGCAATGAAATCCTGCCAAGCAAAGTGGAAGTGTAAACAATAAGTCCTTTTCTCTTTTCACGGAAATAAGGAGCAACAGCCCTGTTCATCCGCTGAACGCCAAAAACGTTTACCTCAAAAAGCTGCTTGTAGTCTTCAGTATTAAAAAACTCATGCATCCCTATCGTTCCAACGCCGGCATTATTCAACAGCACGTCTAAACCTCCCATTTGGGAAATTGCCGCTTTTACACCGCTGTCAACACTTAATTCGTTTGTAACATCAAGTTCAATAATCTTTGCACCTTTATTGCGTAATTCTTCGGCTACAATTGCGTTTTTGCCATTAATATCCCGCATGGTAGCAGTAACCTGATGACCTTTACATAATAAAGTTTTTACGATGAGTTTTCCAAAGCCTCCGCTTGCTCCTGTTATTAGAATCTTCTGTGTCATCTTCTTTAAGTTTTCTTTTCACAAAAGTCGTTAAGAAGGTAGCACCGATTATGGTGAGAAGTTCAGATTAAATGGTGTAGAGTTCAGAATTTTTGTTGGCTTCACGGAATTTTTTCGGTGTTGTGCCTAGGTAACTCTTAAAGAATTTGGTAAAATTTGATGGATCAAAAGTTAAGGTTTGCGCTATATGGGCTATAGGGCGATTTGTAGATAAAATAAGCTCCTTGGCTATTTCAATTAAACGCTCTTCGTAAATATCGCAAGGCGATTTTCCCAAAACTTCATGAATGGTATTGCTTAAATGTGTTGGGTGTATAAACAACAAAGCAGCAAGGTCTTTTATTTCAAATGTACTTTCAGCTTTACCTTGCTTGAGGTCAGTTAAATGTTTGTCCAGTTCATACATGTATTGTTTTACAATTTCTTGTTGTCTGGCAGATGAATTATTTATCTTTTGCTTCATTGTCTGTTGTTTTCGGATGGAGCGTCAGCGCCTTGTAGCAAACGGTTAAGGCTTTGTTGTAATTGCGGAATTATTACACGTCAGTTGCAAGCCAGCACTAATGTAACTGAAAGTAGAGAAATAACATAATTCACATCAGCCGCAAATTACAACGCCTCCGGTTTGCAAATGCAGCAATGGAAGTTAGCCAGTGTTGTGAGATGTTCTTCTTAGTCATTCGTTTCGTTTAACGACGATCGATATTTTATGCAACCCTTTAGAAAATCGGGCCAATTGGGAACTTCGATCTTCGGCTCTGTTTTTTCAGGTAATAAATTCCAGAGTTTGGGATGATGCCAACATAAGTCCTGTCCACTGCTATCGCGATGTTCACGTATACCATTTCTAAGTTTGATGATTTCGTTAATAAGCGGAGTTCTGTCAAATTGATCTAAATCGTTATCAAATTTGTGCCCGATTAAAGGCGGTCACCTGTCAGCCAGTATTAAAGTAATTAAGAAGAAAAGGAACGAGAGTTCACGTCGCCGGGCAGAATTTAAACCCTGTGTTAGTGGCTGGCAATTTTACCCGAGCAACTTGTACTTGTCATTCGACGAAGTGCAAATCAAAACTATTTGAAATACTGGAGTAAGTAATTACGCAGGTTAATGGTTTAGCTGGCTTATTGGTTCCAGCAGTAGGAGAAGCTTCGAAAGGCTGTATTTGGAATTCAATATCCTTATTATTTATTCTTAATTTGATATATGGATAGGTACTCTCCTTAAAACTTTTATATTCAGAAATCTCATTCGGCTTAAGGGAGCCATAAATATTTTCACTGCTACCCTTCTTTATTAAAGCACTTTCAATTTCATAAGGAGTTTCATTTTTTAGCCGAAGCTTCGCTACTAACTCATCGGCTTCAAACCGTTCCTCCTTTTTACAACTGATAGATACAACGGAAATAAGTATTAAAAGAATGATATTTTTCATAGTCGTTATGTTTTTGTTATTACCTATACGAACGTGTGAATCATAATGTAACATATACAAAAATAAAGCTAGTTGTGGTCAGTTAGCGGTTTGTTTGCTTGCCACTAACGGTTAAGGCTTTGCGAAGATGGCGGATAGAAAGCACTTCATTGTCACCCGGTACAAAACTTAGTTAAATGTAGAAAAAGTTGGAGAAATAACTTCACCCGCCATTTTTGCAAAGGCTATGTTAGCGGACGTTGTTCTTTTAAAATTGTTCAAGGAACTCGTCCATTATATCTTGGTCGTCCAGTTCCATAATTGCCTTGCCAAGTTTAATCTTTCCGGAACATGTAGCAAGAGTCGCCAAGGCGAATGTGTAAATGGAGTCGTCTAGTTCCTTGTCAATTTTAGTGAGTACTAGCGTTTTCAAATCTAGAAGTCCTTGAATATAATATTCTTCAAACTCACTTGGTAAGGCAGGATTTTCTGCGAAATGTCTCTGTTGTTCGATGACGCAGCAAAGTCCCAATAAATTGGAGTCAAATATTTCCTTTAATTTGCAAATTCGAACAAGCTGAGGCAAGGCCAAGTAAGAGGAGATACCCACATCTCCCTGATGGTGAAGTTCATTCCATAGCTCGTCAAATATAATTTGAAACGCCTGAGGATTATTTGCTTGTTCCAGTCGTGTAAGGGCTAACGAAGCGTCGTACAGTGTTCTGTATCCTCCTTCATGTCTTTTCCAAATGTCGTCTGTGAGCTCCATTGAGTAGGTCGTATTTGCTTTTGCTCGGTTTTTTTTTACAATGTCCGCTAACGGTTAAGGGTTTAGGATTTCTATGATCTAAGCAACTAATTTCGTGTAATTTTTTTCATATTTTCTGTTCTGTTTTACGCAGGCAAATATTCGCAGGATAAGCTTATTTCTAACCGCATTAATTACACTCATCTTGTTCTTTTTTTCTTCCTGTACTTTCCTTTCATAATAAGCTTTTAGCTCTTTGTTATGTTGAACGCTCACCAAGGCCGACAGATGAAGCAAAGTCTTCACTTTTTTATTGGCCATCGGGGAAACCTTTGCTTTTCCTCTGAAGATTCCTGATTCTTTGGTGAAGGGGGCTACACCCGAGTAGCATGCAAATTTCTTAGCGTCCTTGATGTCTTTAAATTCATTTGTGGTAATGATAATCTGCGTAGCTGTTACTTTGCCGATACCACCTACGGATGTAACTATATCAAAGAGCCGTTTCAGTTCTGCATCTTCATCAATTAATCGGGCCATGGCACATTCTACTTTTTCCAGATCGCTGTTAATGCCATGGAGTGTACTGCTGCATAGTTTTTCCCCCTGACCTGCAATCTTTTTAGCGACGAAACTATTGTTCTCTTTGATGGCAGTAGAAAGTATCTTTTTTATGTCTATTAAGCGGGAACGGGTGGCCGCTAACTGCGAAAGGTTGACGACTACTTCACGCTTTGGAGCCCATAAACGCAGATTATCCCGGTTCTTGTAGGTATTCTGCAATTCTGATGGAATCAACTTTATCATTCTTGCCGCGAATGTTTCCTAATGAGTTTTTGATTTGGGAAGCAGCTTCCAAACAAATATGAGCATTCAATTTGTGCAGGCAAACTAACAAATGGTTGTTATAAATCCCGGTATGCTCCATGCAGAAAACTGTTTCGGATAAACTAAATCCACGCATCTTTCGCAGCTCTTTTAGAAAAGCGGTAACCGCCTTTACATTGTTTTCAATTTCCCGGTGAAAAAGCAGCTGTTTACCTTGCATGACCGAAAAATCAAGCTCATTTTTTGAAATATCCGCACCAATAAAAAATGTAAATTCCATAGCTTTATTCTGTTTTAAATACCCTAAACAGTTAACCGTTTTAAACACCATCGAAACCTTGCTAATGAGCCTGAGAACTCTAATTTCTATTTGATGTCCTAGTTTAAAACAAGCGGTAAAGGATTCAATCTCAAAATAGGCCTTCAGCCTGGTTGTGCCCTTAATGTGCCTTTACCGCTGTTAACTTTATACACAAAATTCATTGTTATTAACAAAAGAAAAAGAAGCAAAAAGAAAATCTTCCAACAATAACAGTAGTTAATATCAAGGGATATTTGTTATTGTAAATCTAAAGGTTGTGCCCGATTAATAGGCGGTCACTTGTCACCCAGCACTAAAGTAATTAAAAAGAAGAAAAGGAACGAGATTCACATCGGCCGGGCATAATTTAAACCCTGTGTTATAGGCTGGCGGTTTTAATGTCGCTAAAATATTTTCTATGAGTCCTAATGGCAAAAACTAGGCGGAGAATTTCTAAAGCAAATATGAATAGAATGAGAGTTTTATACTGCCAGGAATCCAAAGGAGCCTTCGATATTTTCAGTAGAAATCCAAAAGTCAAAACGAAAGTTAACAGTTTAAAAGGAAACTGAAAATAATATAAAATTGGCGCCATTCGCCGGAAGGTTATCCATAGAACCGCACTCGGGATTAGGGAAATGATTACAAGTAAATTAATAGTCAATATGAAGGAACCGCTATCTATACCATTAAGTATCCTTAATCCTGTTTCGTACGTTCTTACAAGGGAAAATAGGTCGAACAGTCCTAACGCAATACAAATATAATAGGTCGTGCTCTTTGTCATTTTATGCGTTAAAACTAGTTCGGTCCGTTTGCCTATAACGGACAGGGCTTTGCGAAGATGGCGGATAGAAAGCACAAATTTGCGCCCGGCACAAAACGTTGTTAAATGTAGAAAAAGTTCGAGATGAACGTCACCCGCCATTTTTGCAAAACCCATGTTAGGCGTAGTTAATTTTGCTTATTTACTATTTTCATTCCTTTAATTTCACTGACCAAAAATCTAGACGTGTTACTTCCTAGATGGCCATAGTGACCTTGGTCTGTTTCAAAAACTCCAAACGCTTCAATCTGTAAGTTAGCAATCGGATAGTTGTCATGCACGTAATCTAACTTTCTCCTATACTTTCTCGGCATGTCGTCATATTCGGCCACAAAGTCTAGGTCCACAAGTAATTCTTGGTCACAGTTTTTATTTTTAATTGAATTAAGGCTCCAGTACTCCTCGACACCACTGTAACTGCATTTTAAATAAACTTTCTGCCCTATGTATTTTGGTAAGTCGCATAATTCAACTATCGGCAAATTTTCATAAGTCGTATGAGACATGCCAGTTGTCTTTGGAGAGCAACCTAGAACAGTTAATAGTCCGAAGAAAAGGATGGTTCGAAGGTGTGTCATTTAATTACGCCTAACGGTTAAGGGTTTAAGTTGTGCCCGATTAAAATGCGGTCACATGTCACCCGGCACTAAAAGTAATTAAAAGTAGAAAAGGAACGAGATTCACGTCACCCGGGCATAACCTAAACCCTATGTTAGCAGAAGTTAATCTTTCTTCGCGAAATAGTAGTTTAGGTCTCGTACCACACTAAGTCTAGGTTCACCCCAAAAGAATCTCCTGTAAATGCTGCATTCAAACCCCGCTCTACCAAATTCGTAGTTGTATTTCAGTCGAAGTTTTGAACCACTTATTGTGTACCTGCCTTTTCCCCAAGTGTCACTTTCAAATTCACCGTTTTTCTTCAAAATCAAATGGTCCCCCTGATTTGGCCCTTCGGCAACACTTGATGGGAAGTCATAACTATAAGTTCCAGTAAGCATTGCGGTCGTGTAAAAATTGTCGTAGGCAAAAGATAGGACAAGAAAGGTCATTACGGAAATTAGGAGCACTGTTCGGCGGTTCATTTAATTTCTGCTAACGGTTAAGGGTTTAGGTTGTGCCCGATTAAGAGGCGTTCACCTGTCACCCAGCACTAAAGTAGTTAAAAAGAAGAAAAGGAACGAGATTCACGTCGCCGGGCATAATTTAAACCCAGTGTTAGCAGTAGTTTTTATTTGTTGTCCTTCTTTTCATATAGATAATTCTTTATAAGAAGTCCTTGAGGTTTTCGAATTGCAACAAGTTCCTTGAATTTTTCTATCTCTTCGTATTTGCCATTTTTTAACTTCCGAACTTCACGAGCGCAGTAATCGCAACGGTCCATTTTAAATTTAAAAATCAGAGTGCTGTCCTTTGCTTTATATGTTCCGCTGTAGTAATAAAAAGCTCCATCAGAAGCAGAGAAAGACGTGTCGTTCTTGTAAATTGAAACTGGACTCTGGTCTAAAAATGCACTATCTCCTTTTATTATCAAATTGCCAAGGTGATACCATTTTCGTTCTGGCCGCGAAGGGTCAATGGTCACACCTATTTCTTCAAGTCCCACATAAAGGCCGTTCAGGTCGCGAGTCGCCATCTCGTCCTTCGCAAAACCACCATTCTCAGGGCCACAGCCGCAAATAAAAAAGATAAACAGGAGTACGGTCGTAGTTGATTTGAGGGGATTCATAAAATTACTGCTAACGGTTAGGGC